>NZ_JAZDXA010000030.1:0-58036 GCF_040170545.1 Sphingobium sp. MK2 | reverse complement strand
TCACTCCATCTCTTCGCAAAGAGGTGTGAATCACAACATGCTGGTATTGCTCAACAACTTTCGGTTCGGGCACTAAGATGCCGTGCCCGTATCTGTGCCATTTACTGCGCCTTCGATGAACCCTAACATTCCTGAAGCGAACTGGACCAGTGATACCGAAATATGTTGAGAATAATTTTGAATTTCACAAACATTTTAATTCAAAAAATACATAATGTTCTGAGAAATAAATAATATTATTTATAGAAATAGATACGTTATGATAATCTATATTTTATTTCATAGAAACACAAATTAGAATAACTTAATATATCAATGATATTGATGAATTATTAATTTCATTTGATTTGCATTGGAGGGGTGGGCGGTGAATGGCTGATGGAACGAGGCTAATTTGAACGCCCGTTACCCAGGGAGGGGAACATGAAGACATCGGTCCTTTTTGTTGCGACATCGTCGTTCGCGCTGATGATGCCCGGCATCGTGATGGCACAATCCGCAGAGACGCAGGCCAGCGATTCAGCGTCAAATAGGGGCGGCATCGTTGACATCGTCGTGACCGCGCAGCGTCGTTCGGAAAATGTGCAGCGCGCCTCAATCGCCATCGACGTCGTCACCGGCGATGAACTGGCGCGCAACGGCGTAACCCAGGCGGTGGACCTGACGAGCCTTGTTCCCGGCCTTCAACTTGCCCAGGTGGGTGCGACAGCCCAGCCGTTCATTCGTGGCGTGGGCAATGCCTCCAACACCGGCGCGGCCGATTCCGGCGTGGCATTCTCGGTTGATGGCGTGTTTGTAGGCCAGCCCATAGCATATGGTGTCGATTATTACGACCTTGCGCGCGTTGAGGTTCTCAAGGGTCCGCAGGGCACGCTTTATGGTCGCAATGCGACGGGTGGTGCCATCAATCTCATCACCAATATGCCGGGTCGCGAGCTCGAAGGCACCATCACGGCAGAATATGGCAATTATGACAGGAAGCGCCTGAGCGGTGGCTTGACCGTGCCTCTGGGTGAGGAATGGTCGGCCCGTCTGGCCTTTAACTTTGTCGACCGCGACGGTTTCTTCCGTGATGGTTCGGGCGATGACGAGCAGCAGGCAGCGCGCCTGAAAGTGCTTTTCTCCCCCGAAGGCGGATCGTGGCTGTTTAATGTCTCCTACGCGCATGTCGGCGGTGTTGGCGGCGGATACAGCATTGTTGACGGCAATCTTGACGGTAATCCGGCTAACGGCGTAGAATTTAATCTGGTCGATCCCAGGGCGGGCGCGCAAGATCCTGCGTTGATCGCCCGCTATAATGTGGCGCAGAACAAGACGGTGCCGCAGTTCATCGATCTCGATGTGTT
This sequence comes from Sphingobium sp. MK2, assembly GCF_040170545.1. Lineage (NCBI taxonomy): Bacteria > Pseudomonadati > Pseudomonadota > Alphaproteobacteria > Sphingomonadales > Sphingobiaceae > Sphingobium > Sphingobium sp. MK2. The sequence continues at coordinate 56,690 of NZ_JAZDXA010000030.1, read as the reverse complement.
CGCGATCAACAGCCAGATCGATCTCGACCTGTCCGACAAGCTGACCTTCACCGCGATCCCTGCCTATCGCAAGGTCAACCAGCGCGGAAACACCTATCCCGGCTTTCGGTTCACGACCGAAGATTACAGCTTTGACCAGCTTTCTCTGGAAACCCGGCTCAACTATGAATCGACAGGATGGAAATGGGTGGTCGGCGGTTTTCTGTTCGACCAGTCCTTCAATGGGACTCATTTTATCGATCTGACGCTGCTGCCGCCGGGCACCTTTGGTCCGGGCATCGGCACCGGAATCCTCAACCGCGTGACCCAGGATATTGAAACGCAAAGCTATTCAGCCTTTGGCGAGACAAGCATCGAGATTACGCCCGAATTGCGGCTCATTGCCGGTGCGCGTTACACCCATGAAAGCTCAAAGCTCAAAGGGACCAATAACTTCTTTCTGCGCACCGCCGACATCTGTTCACTGACAGCGCCATGCCTGGTGCAGTCCAATGGCAATATCTCCGCCAACAACTTCAGTTGGAAGGCAGGGGCAGAGTTTGATGTCGGGCCGCAGTCCATGCTGTTTGCGACGGTCGCCACTGGGTTCAAGGCCGGCGGCGTGTTTCCCGCCCAGGCACCGCGCAACAGCTACAAGCCAGAGAAACTGATGGCGATAACGGTAGGATCGCGCAACAGGTTCCTCGACAACAGGCTCCAGGTCAATGTTGAAGCCTTTTACTGGGACTATAAGAACAAGCAGGAAACCATTGGCGGATTCGATTCGTGCGGTGGTCCGATCTGCGCTGCGCCCCTGCCTGCCGGATCGCTTACTAACTTGACCCTGAATGCCGGCAAGGCGCGCATATATGGTGTCTCAGTCGATGCGGTGCTGCGCGCCACCCCTACAACCACAATCAAATTGGCGACCGAATACACCAACAGCGAATATACATCGTTCGACTATACCCAGCCCACCGCGCCCAATACCGGCTGCACCCAGATGCCGCCTGCTGCCGGAAATCCGTTCTTCACGGTGGACTGTTCGGGCTTCCCGCTAACCCGCGCCCCCAAATGGTCGGGCATGGCAGCGGTGGAGAAGATCGTTCCGTTGGGCGATTCCGAACTGGTGCTGAGCGCGGATATAAGCTTTGCTTCATCGCGCTATATTGATGCCCATTTCCTGGGCAACGCGCTGGCACCGTCCTATCAGCTCTACAATGCCGACATCACCTATCGTCTGCCCGGCAACCGGCTGTCGCTGACCGCCTATATCAAGAATATCGGCGATACGAACATCCCGGTCACCGGCGGCTCATCGGCGGATTTCCCGCTTCAACCCTTTACTGGCAGTGCTATCCTGATGCCGCCGCGGACCTATGGATTGCGCGTGACCTATAATTTCTGATCCAGACGGTCAGAACCCATCTACCGGACTATCGGGCGCAGCAGCCTTTGTGTGTGAGTGCGTCGGCACAATGATAAGGAGAGACCAGTTCATGGATCAGTTGATAGACCGCAGGACGGTGATTGCAGGGGTCGCAACATCCATGTTCTGCCTCTCGGCCTCTGCCCTGGCGCGGCCTCGCCAGAACCGGCCGCCCAATATTGTCTTCATCATGGCCGACGACATGGGTGCCTTCGACCTGTCCTGCTATGGCCGCACAGACTATCAGACACCCCATGTGGACAGCATCGCCAAGCGCGGCATGCTTTTTTCGATGGCTTATGCCAATTCCAGCACCTGCGCGCCGACCCGTGCGGCGCTGATTTCTGGGCGCTATCAGAACCGTTTCCTGGTGGGCACGGGCTTTGGGGGCGGCTATCCCAGCGACAAGATCGGCTATCCCGATGCGCTTCCCTCGCTTCCCGCCACCTTCAAGGCGGCAGGATACCGCACGGCGCTGATCGGCAAATGGGACCTGGGCGAGCTGCCGACCTTCAGTCCGAACAAGAGCGGCTATGACGAATTTTTCGGCATCATGGGTGGCGGGGCCGATTACTGGACCCACGATGCTGGTGGCTTTGACGGCTCAACCCCGCGCAAGCCCGACATGTATGAGAATGAAAGGCTGGTGGATGTCGACGGCTATGCCACCGATCTGTTTTCTGACCGTGCGTGTGATTTCATTCGCAAGAATGCAGCCAGTCCGTTCCTCCTGTCTCTCCATTATACCGCGCCGCATTGGCCGTGGCAGTCGCGTGACGATCGCGGCGAGAATCGCATCAACGATTTCCATTATGATGGCGGCAGCCCGGAGATCTACCGCGATATGGTGCTGGCGATGGATGAAGGGATCGGCAAGGTTATGGACACCTTGCGCCAGATGAAGCTGGAAGACGACACAATCGTGGTCTTCACCAGCGACAATGGCGGTGAACGCTTTTCCAAGATGTGGCCGTTGCGGGGCGAAAAGGGTGATTTGTGGGAAGGCGGCGTGCGCGTGCCGCTGATCGTGAGCTGGCCCGGCCACGTCCCGGCGGGTTCGTCATCTGACCAGATTGCCATGTCGATGGATTTTCTACCCACCCTGGCAGGGCTTGCGGGCATCGATCTGGATGATGCAGCGCAACCCGATGGCATCGATCTTTCGCCGCAGTTGATCGGGGGCGCTGTGGCGGCGCGCACCGTGTTCTGGAAAACCCCCGCCGACATGCTTTCGGCGCTTGCCTTCCCGTGGAAATATGTGCGCGTCGACAAGCTAGAATATCTGTTCAATCTTGAACAGGATCCAACAGAAAACCACAATTACAAGCGCAGCCACCCGCAGATTTTCGCTGATCTGCGGAAGCAGGCGGAAAGCTGGTCGGCGACGATGCTACCCAATCTTCCCATTCCCCCGGCGCAGGTGATCGATTCGATGAAGGCGCTTGATCCGGTCAAGTTGCCCTAAATTATGTCGCCAATTTAATTACGTGAACCCATAGTCAGCACCATATGCCGCCTCTCGCGTACCAGCAGCGGATCGTCGAGGATCTGGCTCAGTCGGCCCAGCACCGCTGGGTCGGCCACAGCAATTACCGACCGCGCGGCGTTGACGCTCACATTGGGTAATCTGGTTGAGAACGCCGCTCATCGCGGTGGCAAGGGCGGGATCAAGATCGAATGCACGACCTCAAACAGGGCTGAGCCTGGAAATTGCCTGAAGCAAACCAACTAGCCGACGGCCTAGTCCTGGATCAACGCATAGCCTCGCATCTGTAGCGTACCGATGGTCGTGATTGCCGAAACATCGACCTTGATGTCAGAGTTGAGTTCCTCTTTCTCGAAGCCATTTGCGACCATCGATTGGCCGCACAAGCGTACGCTAACACCTGCTTCGGTGAGTTGCTGAATGAGTGCGGCATTAGGAGTGGCTTCGTTTTTGAAACGCTTGGCATAGGCGGCGGGCGTTAGCGCTGTTTTGGCGGCAGCACCATGCAGCGTTACAACGATATCACCCGGCTGCAGCTTCACGCCATAATAGTTGAGCAGATTGACCATGCGTGCCACCCGATCCAGCCCCTGATGGACCGATCCTTCGGCACGAGCGGCTTGAGAAACGTCGAATATGATCCGATAGCGCACCAACGGGTCGGGTTCCTCAAACGCATCGGCTATCGGGTTGAATGCCCCAAAATCGGGGATCAAACGCTGTGGCGTCTGGCCGATTGCGGGGGTTGCCAACATTAGAGCGCCTGTAAGCATGGCAGAAATTATGTGCTGCATGTCGCTGATCCCGATATCGCTATTTCTTCGCTAGACGTTGTGTTACATAAATCGTGTAATAATGAAAGTGACAAGTTAAGATTGGGTTCGGGAGCATTCTGGCATGAGGAAGACGAGGGGATTGCTGGCAGCAGGGGCTATGATTTGTGCCTTTGCGGTAGCTGGTTGCGATGGTTGGCCCGGTGCTGAACCAGCCTCTTCTACTGATTCTTCGCCTAACGCTGAGGCAGCCTTTGCGCCGCCACTGGCCAAGGACGCCCCAGCGGACGCTTATGGCGATGCTGTTCGGCTTGGCGAAAAACTGATGACCCAGACAGCAACCTTTGCCCCGAAACATGTCGGCAACGGGCTTGCTTGCAGCAACTGCCATCTCGACGCCGGACGCAAGGCTGGCGCGGCTCCGCTTTGGGCGGCGTTTGTCAATTTCCCGGCGTTCCGGAAGAAGAACGGGGAAATCAACAGCTTCCAGAAGAGGGTTCAGGACTGCTTCGTCTACAGCATGAACGGAACGCCTCCGCCGCTGGGTAGTCCCGAACTGCTAGCGATCGAAAGCTATGCGGCTTACATGGCGCGCGGCCTGCCCAGTGGCATATCTCCGCCTGGGCGCGGCTTTCCCAAGCTGGCTGACCCCGAACTCAAGCCTGATGACGTCCGGGGTGCCGCGATCTTCGCCGAGAAATGCAGCGCCTGCCACGGCACCGATGGTGCTGGACAGGTGTTCGAGGGTGGACTGGCCTATCCGCCGCTCTGGGGGGCTCGCAGTTACAACTGGGGTGCCGGCATGGCGACCATCGACAAAGCTGCCGCCTTCATCCATGCAAATATGCCGCAAGGCCAGGAGGGCAGCCTGACGGTCCAGCAAGCCTGGGACGTCGCAACCTTCATGGACGGCCAGATTCGCCCGCAGGATCCGCGCTTTGATGGCGATGTTCAAGCGACACGCGCGAAACACCATGACAGCCCGTTTTCGCGCTATGGTACGATCGTACGGGGCAAGCGCCTCGGCGATCCGGCGATCACTCCGCCGTCAGGGTCGGGTAACTGAAGGCATGCTTGGCCACTCTTCTATGTGCCCGCCTGCTTGGCGGAACGAGCGTGCCTCACAATCTAAGTTATTGATCCATCAGCGGATCGCGTGGGCGACAACGCCGCGTGGTCCCACCGATATCAATCAGATCGCCGTCATCCAGCCCAGCCGGTATAGCCGATGATCAGTGGCACGATGAACATAGTGCCGACCAGCATGAACATTGGGCTGCCGGGGTGGGCCGCCGGGTCCCAGATGGTCACCTCGTCGAGCACGACATAGCGGGACATGCTGATGTCCACCCCGATCATGCCCAGCAAAAAACTGCGTCAGCGTTAGCGTCAGCAGAAACGGTGTATAACCGGGGTGCGGCCATCATTGCTCAGCACCGCTGGCTCGACATTACGACATGCCGCTCTTGCGCGGCGGCACCCCGGCGGCTGGGATGCTGCTTTGAAACCCAACATTCACTCGCCCTCTCTGGCAGGGGCGAGCGCGGGTCTGCGCTGTGCTAATCACCTGCAACTAATGAAGATTTGGACCAACTGATCACAATCGCACCGCGCATCTCGCCGGGCGAAAAGCCGGTAGCCCGGTCATCAGGGTATAATGTGCGGATATGATTGGCGACATCGGGCGCGACATCGGTCCCATGACAGGCGGCACAGGGTTTTTCCTGCATCGGGACAGCCCGCATGAAGTTAATCCGCTCACCATCGGCACTGTGGGTTTTCCAGATGCGCGTAGCGGGCAGGCCATTGACGAGCGGCGCCTTGGCGAGCGTGTCATAATGCGGGCGCATGTTTGCGGTAACCTGTGCTCCGGGGCTACGGTTGCGCAACGCCACGCGGCGCACCTCGGCACCGCTGTCTTCGCTCTGGGTCTTGGCGATGGCAGGGGCAGCCTCGCTGCACACGCTTGCCGCCATGATGGGCCCGCCCTGCTTCAGCGCTGCCTTCAACTCGCCTTGCAGCGTTTCCTGGAATGCGTCGGCGACCTTTGCAGAACGTTGCTCGACAACAATGTTGGTGGGCGACGGCGTCTGCTCGCCGCATGAAGTGACGGCCAACGCAAGACCTGCGCACATGACAAGCCGTTCAGATTGCAGCACCCCCATTGCCTCCTCCTGTATGCCCTGCGGCAGCGTGGCGAACTTCATTCCTTCCGAGCCGGGGATGCTGTCAGGCATCCCCCGACCCCGTCTTCAATCGACCAGCGTCGTGCGCAGATACGAACGGTGTTCGGTCCAGCCCTGCGGAAACAGAGTTTCAGCCTCGGCATTGCTGATCGAGGGCGGAATGATGACTTCCTTGCCCTTCTGCCAGTCGGCAGGTGTTGCGATCCGCTTGGCATCCGAAAGCTGCAGCGCATCGATGACCCGCAGGATTTCGTCGAAATTGCGTCCGACACTCATCGGATAGGTCATCGTCAGCCGGATCTTCTTCTTGGGATCAATGATGAACACTGAACGCACCGCCGCAGTCTCGCTCTGATCAGGATGGATCATGTCGTACATCTTGGCGATGGCCAGGTCGGCATCGGCGACGATCGGAAAGGTCAGATTGGTGTTCTGGGTATCGTTGACGTCGGCGATCCACTTGCGGTGCTCGTCGGCGGTGTCTGTCGACAGGCCGAGCGGCTTACAGTTGCGCGCGGCGAACTGGTCAGCCAACTGGGCGGTGCGGCCCATCTCGGTAGTGCACACAGGGGTGAAATCGGCGGGGTGGCTGAAGAAGAAGACCCAACTGTCGCCAGCCCATTCGTGCAGGCTGATCATGCCGTTCTGGGTATCGACGGTGAAGTCGGGGGCGGTATCTCCGATATGCAATGTCATCATACGATCCTTTGTTTGGGTGGATGCTGCACGGCTACACCCTTACCGGCACCTCGGCCAAATCATTTAACCATTATCTGTAATCGTGTAAATGATAGTTGGTTGAAAAAGTTGGTTGGCCGCCGCGTGTGGGGCCAGTTCGCACGATGAGCCAATTCTCAAAAGCGTACGGTAAGGCATATCCATCCCCCGCGAGCCGTTCTGCCAGCGCGAAAGCCTGCCCTTTCAAACGTCACCGAGGAACGACTACAAAGCCCCAGCTACCGTCCACAGATGTCTGCACATTTTAGATGTTTGATCCCAGGCTTTGATGGTGCATTATTCACCGTCAGCTGGAAGGAAGCATTATGGGCCAGGTACTCCACGGGAGCGCCACAACGACTGAGGCAGTCCGTCGAGCGATACAGCATAGTCAAGCGAGCCTGAGGGCGCTGGCGAAGCGGCACGGCATCAACCAGAAGACGGTCGCCAAGTGGAAGAAGCGGACCTCCACGGCCGATCTGCCGACCGGCGGCATTATCTGGCGGTAATCCAGCGCGAGCCGGGAGCGCTGCGCGCTTGACCGCATTGCCGCGGCCGCCAGCGAGCGGAAATAAGAAGGGGCCAAGTGATTGCCTATTGCGCAATGATCCTGACTGCGAAGGCCGCCGCCGCCGCCCGTGTCTCGACACCGAGCTTCTCGAAAATCTGTTCCAGATGCTTGTTCACGGTGCGCGGGCTGATGACCAATATCTCGCTGATGACGCGGTTGGGTTTGCCATAGCTGATCCAGAGCAGCACTTCGGCTTCGCGCTGGGTGAGGCCGAAATGGCTTTGTAGGCGGGCGATGTCGGCCAGCGGGTCGAGATGGTTGAGGCGGATCAGCACTTCGTCGCGGCGGGGGCGTCCGACGATGATGAGTTCGACGGTATCGCCGCCGGGGCTTTCGGTCTTGACCGTGGTGCCCGATGGCAGATCGTCGGGCAGCAGCCGGGCGACGGGTGCGCGGAGCATGGCGGGGAGCGCGGTGTCGGTGCGCGACCAAGCGGGTTCGAGCGCTTCCATGAGTTTGTCGGCCCCCGGCGTGCGCCAGGAGAGCACGCCATCCGCGCCGACGGCGATGAGGTTGCGCCCCGTGGCGTCGAGCGCATAATGGCCGCCCTGGGTCTGGCGGGCATTGGCCATATGGACGCGGACGCGGGCGAGCAGTTCTTCGACCACGATGGGCTTGCGGACATAATCGACGCCGCCCGCTTCGAGCGCGTGGACGACATGCTCGCTTTCGGTGAGGCCGGTCATGAAGATGATCGGCACCGGCGCGCCCTGCGGCAATTGCTTGATCGCGCGGGTGGTTTCGAACCCGTCGAGGCCGGGCATCACCGCGTCCATCAGGATGAGGTCGGGCACGACATGGTCGAGCAGTTCGAGCGCCGCTTCGCCGCTGGTGGCGATGAGGACCGAGATATGCGCGGCCTCCAGCGTGTCGGTGAGGAAGCGCAGGGATTCGGGCGTGTCGTCCACGACGAGGACGGTGTCGGAGCGCGGCGTCGGGGTGGTCATTTTACGGCCCTTATGATTTTTATCAGCCCCTTGAGGTCGAAACGGTCGAGATGCGCGAGCATCCGGGCGACCAGCGGCTGCGCTTGCGGCACGGCTTGTTCCAGCGCGCGGATGCTCGATTCGATGCCGCGCACATGGCCGATGATCGCCTTTTGCTCGATATCGGCCAGAATTGGCAGGGCGTCCTCCGGCAGGTCGGGCAGGTCCATATCGTCGGGCGTGGGGATTTCGGGCGGCGGCGCATCGCCGGTCCAGCGGATATGCAACTGATCGGCGATGGCGTCCAGCAGTGCGTCGAGATCGACCGGCTTCATCAGGAACATGTCGTGCGCGGCGCGGCCGTCGCCGCCGCGATGATATTCATGGGCGTTGGCCGACACCATGATGATCCGTACCTTGCCGCCCAGCGTTTCGCGCAAGGAGCGGCTGATGTCCCAGCCGGATTCGCCGGGCATGGAGATGTCGAGCAGCACGATGTCGGGTGCCTCGCGCGCGGCGATGTCGAGGCCTGCGCGACCGCTGAGCGCCTCCATCACGGTGAAGTCGAGCGGTTCGAGCAAGCCGCGCAACACCGCGACCTGCGATGGATCATCGTCGATCAGCAGCACCTTGCGCCGTTCGCCGACATAGCCGGAGATCCGGTCCACCGGGGGGGCGTCCTCGATCGGGTTGGCGACATGGCCGAGCATCAGGCGGACGGTGAATTGGGTGCCTTTGCCGGTTTCGCTGACGACGGAGAGGTCGCCGCCCAATATCTGGACCAGCGCCTGAGTGATGGAGAGGCCAAGGCCGATGCCCTTTTGCCGTTGCGCATCGGGGTTGCTGCCGCGTTCGAAGGGATCGAACACGCGCTTCAAGTCGTCGGGTGCGATGCCAAGGCCGGTGTCGATGATGTCGAAGGTCGCCATCTGGCTGCGATAGGCAACGCGGAAGGTGACCGAGCCGGTGCGGGTGAATTTGATGGCGTTGGAGAGCAGATTGATGAGGATCTGGCGCAGGCGTTTCTGGTCGGTGCGGACGAAATCGGGCAGTTTTTCAGGCCGCTCGAACAGAAATTCGATGCCCTTGGACTGGGCCTGCGGGCGGAACATGTTGGCGATCTGGTCGACGAAAGGGGCAAGGCGGACGGTTTCGCTGCTGATGCGCAGCACGCCGCTTTCGACCTGGCTGATGTCCAGCAGCCCTTCGACCAGATTGGTCAGATGTTCGGCGCTGCGGCGGATAATCTTGGCGGCTTCGACGGGCGCGATGTCGTGGCCGCGCTCCATCAATTGCGCATAGCCGTAGATGCTGTTGAGCGGCGAGCGGATTTCGTGGCTGACGCTGACGAGATAGCGGCTTTTGGCGGCATTGGCGGATTCGGCGGCTTCCTTCGCCTTTTGCAGCTCCGCGCCAGTGACGTCATGGGCGATCACCTCTTCCATCAGCTTTTGCACATGATGCTCGCTTTCCTGCATCGCGGTGCGACGGCTTTGATGCGCGAGGACGATCATCCAGGCGATGACCCCGCCGATGAGCGAGAAGAGGAGGAAGAGGCCGAGCATCAGGCTCGACATCTCCGCCGCAATGTCCGGCATCCGGCGGCCGATCTGCCAGTTGATGCCGCCCAGCAAGGCGGCATTGGCGATGGTGATGGCGGCCATGACGGCGATGAAATGGCCGACCGGCGTATGGACATAGCGGGCTATGCGTTGGGGGAGCAGCCGTTCGAGCCAGCGCGCGGCCTGCTGCGTGGCGCGGCTGTCTGATTTGCAGCGGTCGTGGCAACGCGCCTCCAGCGTGCAGCAGAGCGAGCAGATGGGCGCGGCATACATCGGGCAATGCGCCATATCGACGGGCTGGAAGGCATTTTCGCAGATGATGCAGGTCTTGGTTTCCGCGCCCTCGGCCCAGTGCGAGCGGCGCGCGATATAATAGCGGCCATGGGTCAGGAGCGCGATCACCGGCGCGGCGGTGAAGGCGACGGCCATGCCGATGACCGGCGCGAAGGCCTGCGCCAATTGCCCCAGCAGGCCCAGATGCGCGCTGCCCGACACGAGGATGGACAGCAGCATTGCGCCTATGCCGACAGGGTTGATGTCATAGAGATGGGCGCGCTTGAACTCGATGCCCGCAGGGGACAGGCCGAGCGGCTTGGAGATCATCAGGTCGGCCGCGAGCGCGCCGATCCAGCCCGCCGCGACCGTGGCGTAGAGGATCAGTATCGCCTCGATCGCGTCGAAGATGCCGACTTCCATCAGCAGCAGCGCGAGCAGGACGTTGAAGATCAGCCAGACGACGCGGCCGGGATGGCTGTGGGTCAGGCGGGCGAAGAAATTGGACCAGGCGATCGACCCGGCATAGGCGTTGGTGACGTTGATCTTCAATTGGCAGATGATGACGAACAGGCCGGTCAGCACCAGCGACAGGCCGGCATGGCCCGACATGGCGGTGAAGATGGTCTGGAACATGACGGTCGGGCTGGCGGCGTCGCTGGCCGATGCCGCGCCGCCGATCAGATAATGGGCCAGCCAGGAGCCGAGCAGCAGCTTCATGCCGCCGATCAGCGTCCAGCCGGGGCCGCCCGCCAGCATCGCCGCCCACCATTTGCCTTTGCCGATCTTCTTGGCGCTGGGCAGGAAGCGGAGATAATCCGCTTGCTCGCCAATCTGGGGCAGCAGCGACAGGAGGGTGGAAAGGGCGAAGCCGAAATAGAGCAGGCTGACGCTGCCATCGGGCGCGCCAAGCTGACCCGTGAAACGCGACCATTCCGCCAGCGCGGACGGGCCGGACCAGAGGATGTAGGCGATCGGCGCGACTTGCAGCACGATCCAGATGCCCTGGGTCGCGATCTGGAACCGGGTGATGGCGCTCATGCCGTAGAGGGCAATGGGGATGACCATCAGTGCGCTGACCAGATAGGCGATGCTCATCGTCATACCCGTCATGGCGGTCAGCGCCACGGCCATGATCGTGGCTTCGACCGAGAAAAGCAGGAAGGTGAAGCTGGCGTAGATGAGCGAAGTGAGGGTCGAGCCGAGATAGCCGAACCCTGCGCCCCGCGTCAGCAGATCGATATCGAGGCCGTGCTTGGCGGCATGATAGGCGATCGGCAAGCCGATGACGAACATCAAGGCGACGGCGGCGGCGATGGCGGCGACGCTATTGGCAAAGCCGTAGGTCAGGGTAATCGCCGCGCCGATCGCTTCGCAGGCGAGGAAAGCGGTCGCGCCGATTGCGGTGTTGGCGACCTGCCCCGCCGACCAGCGCCGGGCGCTGTCGGCGGTGTAGCGCAGGGCGTAATCCTCCAATGTCTGGCTGGCGACCCACTTATTGTAGAGCCGCTTTTCGCGCAGGACATAGGCGGCGCGATCCATCAGAGCGTGGCGGCGTCTGCGGGATAGGGGCGCAGGCCGCCGGTGGCGACGATGAAGTCGATGACGGCGGGCAGCCCGATATTGTCCTTGAGGTTGGTGAAGAGGAAGGGGCGCTGCCCGCGCATCTTCTTCGCGTCGCGGTCCATGACGCCCAGGTCCGCGCCGACCAGCGGGGCAAGGTCGATCTTGTTGATGAGGAGGAGGTCCGAGCGGGTGATGCCGGGGCCGCCCTTGCGCGGGATCTTGTCGCCCGCCGACACGTCGATGACATAGATGGTGATGTCGGCGAGTTCCGGCGAGAAGGTGGCGGCCAAATTGTCGCCGCCGCTTTCGATGAAGATAAGTTCGAGGCCGGGGAATTTGCGGTGCATCGTGTCGACGGCGGCGAGGTTGATGCTGGCATCCTCGCGAATGGCAGTGTGCGGGCAGCCGCCGGTTTCCACGCCCATGATGCGTTCAGGCACCAGCGCGCCGGAGCGGGTGAGAAACTCGGCATCCTCGCGCGTGTAGATGTCGTTGGTGATGGCGGCGATATTATAATGGTCGCGCATCGCCTTGCACAGCCGGTCGGTCAGCGCGGTCTTGCCGGAGCCGACCGGGCCGCCAATGCCGACACGCAGGGGACCGTTGCTGGAAGTCATGAGCGAAAAAGCCTTGTGTAGAGGGTTTCGTGGGACAGGGAGGCGAGTTCGAGGTCGGGCGCGGCGGTGCCGAGGTCTTCGAGCGGAGTGACGAGCGCCTTGTCTGCAATGGCGGGGATGGCGTGGGATAGCGCGGCGAGGGCAAGCTGGCCATCGGTCTGGCCGAGCGGCACGAGGCGGACGCCCGCCGAAACCAGGTTGGCGGCGGTGGCGTGGAGCCAGCCGTGCAGCGCGGGTTCGAGCGGGATGGCGTGGGCGGCGCAGGCGAGCGCCATGACGGTGGCGTGGGCCATGGGATGATCGCCATTGCGCGCGGCGAAGGCGTCGAGCGCGGGATGAGGCCAGGCCTTGCGCGTGACCGAGAGGAAGGAGCCGCCCTGCTGGCGGCTTTCGAGCGCGGTTTCGCTGCTGCCGCGAAAGGCGGCGGCGAGTTCGGAGAGGGCGTCGAAGGCCGCGTCATCCTGCGCAGCGCGGTAGGCGTGGACGAACAACACGGCGTCGATCCAGCCGCCGCCGCGTGCCAGCACGGCTTCGACATAGGCGGTGACATGGGCGGCGGTGGTGATCCGGCCATCCTCGACCGCGGTTTCCAGGCCGTGGCTGTAGGTGAAGCTGCCCACCGGATAGGAAGGCGAGGTCCAGGCGAGCAGGCGGTGAAGCGCGGCGTCAGCCAGCATGGTCGTGGGCGTGGTGATCGTGGTGGTGGTCGTGATGGTGATCATGGCCGTGATGATGATGGCCGCCGCCCGAATAGGCACCGCCTTCGGGGGTGAAGGGGGCTTGGATTTTTGTAACGGTCGCGCCCAGCCCTTCGAGCATGGCGTTGATGACATGATCGTCGCGCAGGCGGATGGCTTGGGGGTGCAGTTCGGCGGGCAGGTGCCGGTTGCCGATATGCCAGGCCAGGCGGATCATTGCGGACGGGTCTATAGCGGTGACTTGGACCAGCGCTTCGGGCGCGGCCAGCACTTCGACCAGGCGGCCGTCGGACAGTTGCAGCGCATCGCCATGGCCAAGCACCGTCGCGCGGGCGAGGTCGAGCAGGAACAGCGTGCCATGGTCGGCGGTGTAGACCCAGCGACGACGATGACGCGCATCATGGTCGAGCGTGATATGGTCGGCGGCGGGGCCGGACCAGTGGCCGAGGGGCAGGACTTCGCGGGCGGTCAGCATGATGTAATCACTCCGTCATTCCCGCGAAGGCGGGAACCCATCTCCCACCCTGTCTCCAGACGCGAGGCCCGGAGATGGGTCCCCGCCTTCGCGGGGATGACGGGTGAAGGGCGTTAGGGCAGCTTTTCAAAACAGGAAATATCGTTGCGCAAACGGCAGGATGCGCGCCGGTTCGCAGGTGAGCAATTCGCCATCCGCCCGTACTTCGTAGGTTTCGGGGTCGACCTCGATATCCGGCATGGCGTCGTTGAGGACCATCGAGGCTTTTCCGATGCCGCCGCGGGTGTTGCGCACCGCCTCCAGCGGCCGCGCCAGTTGCAACCGTTCGGCGATGCCGTCCGCAATCCCCGCCGCCGACACGAAATGCACCGCCGACAGCGCGCCCGCGCGGCCCATGGCGCCGAACATCGGGCGGTAATGGACCGGCTGGGGCGTGGGGATGCTGGCATTGGGGTCGCCCATCGGCGCGACGGCGATGCTGCCGCCCTTGATCACCATGTCGGGCTTGACCGCGAAGAAGGCGGGGGACCACAGGACGAGATCGGCGAGCTTGCCGACCGCAATCGACCCGACGATGTGGCTGATGCCGTGGGCGATGGCGGGGTTGATCGTATATTTGGCGATATAGCGTTTGGCGCGGAAATTGTCGCTGTCGGCGTCGTCGGTGCCAAGGCTCCCACGCTGCTGCTTCATCTTGTCGGCGGTCTGCCAGCAGCGGATGATGGTTTCACCCACGCGGCCCATCGCTTGGCTGTCCGACGACATCATCGAGAAAGCGCCCAGGTCGTGGAGAATATCCTCCGCCGCGATGGTTTCCTTGCGGATGCGGCTGTCGGCGAAGGCGACGTCCTCGGCGATGCGCGGGTCGAGATGGTGGCAGACCATCAGCATGTCGAGATGTTCCTCGATCGTGTTGACGGTGTAGGGCCGGGTCGGATTGGTGGAGGAGGGCAGGACGTTGGGCAGGCCCGCCAGCTTTATGATGTCGGGGGCATGGCCGCCGCCCGCGCCTTCGGTATGGAAGGCGTGGATGGTGCGACCCGCAAACGCTCGAATCGTGCTTTCGACGAAGCCAGCCTCGTTCAGCGTATCGGTGTGGATCGCGACCTGAATATCATACTCGTCCGCGACCGACAGGCAGCAGTCGATGGCGGCGGGGGTCGTGCCCCAATCTTCGTGCAGTTTGAGGCCGCAGGCACCGGCGCGGACCATTTCGATCAGGGCGGCGGGCTGGCTGGCATTGCCCTTGCCCATCAGGCCGAAGTTCATCGGCATGGTTTCAAGTGCCTGGAGCATTCGGCCGATATGCCAACTGCCGGGCGTACAGGTGGTCGCGAGTGTGCCATGCGCCGGGCCGGTGCCGCCGCCCAGCATCGTGGTGATGCCCGCGTTGAGCGCTTCGTCCACCTGCTGCGGGCAGATGAAGTGAATGTGCGCGTCGATGCCGCCAGCGGTCAGGATGCGGCCTTCGCCCGCGATGATTTCGGTGCCGGGGCCGATGGGGATGGTGACGCCGGGCTGGACGTCGGGGTTGCCCGCCTTGCCGATGGCGGCGATGCGGCCATCGCGGATGGAGACGTCTGCCTTGATGATCCCCCAATGGTCGAGGATCAGCGCGTTGGTGATGACCGTGTCGGGCGCGCCGTCGGCGCGGCTCATCTGGCTTTGCCCCATGCCGTCGCGGATCACCTTGCCGCCGCCGAACTTCACTTCCTCCCCATAGACGGTGCGGTCCTCCTCGACGCGGATGAGGAGGGAGGAGTCGCCGAGGCGCACGCGGTCGCCGGTGGTGGGGCCGAACATACCGGCATAGGCGCGGCGGGACATGGTTATGGGCATGATGTTTTCCCTGACCCCGTTCGGTTCGAGCTTGTCGAGAACGGGCGCGCAGGGTTCTCGACAAGCTCGAACCGAACGGATTGGGGGCGGAGGTGCATCACAATTCCCCCATCACATCGCCACGAAAACCGATGACAATGCGGTCGCCGGCATAGGGGATGAGTTGCACGTCGCGGCTTTGGCCGGGTTCGAAGCGGACGGCGGTGCCCGATGGGATGTCGAGGCGATAGCCGCGTGCGGCGTCGCGATCGAACAGCAGCGCCGGGTTGGTTTCGGCGAAATGATAATGGCTGCCGACCTGGATCGGCCGGTCGCCGCTATTGGCGATGGTCAGCGTGATCGGGGTGCGGCCTTCGTTCAGGACGATGTCGCCGGGGATGGGGAGGATTTCGCCGGGGATCATGAAGTCCACCCCTGCAACCGTTCGGGCTGAGCCTGTCGAAGCCCTGCTCTTCTCTGCAAGAAAAAAAAGCCCTTCGACAAGCTCAGGGCGAACGGTGTTGGGGGCGCAATAGCCCTCACCGGATCGGCCGATGCACGGTGACGAGTTTCGTGCCATCCGGGAAGGTCGCCTCCACCTGAATATCGTGGATCATCTCGGCTATGCCCTCCATCACTTGATCGCGGGTCAGGACGTGGCCGCCGCTGGCCATCAGCGCGGCGACCGACTGGCCGTCGCGTGCGCCTTCGACGACATGGTCGGTGATCAGCGCGATCGCTTCGGGGTGGTTGAGCTTGACGCCGCGCGCCAGTCTATTGCGTGCGACCATGGCGGCCATCGCGACCAGCAGCTTGTCTTTCTCGCGTCCTGTCAGGTTCATGGCGTCAGCAATAGCAGATGGTGGGCATGGAGGGCGACAGGCCGAATATCGCGGCGCGCAACACGCTCGCCGCGCGCATGACATCCTTGCGCAGCGCCTGCGGATCGTTGCGGGTCAGGCGCAGGATCAGCAAGCCGTCGAAGCTGGTCGCGCCGCCAGTTGGGGCTTCGACCAGCGTGCGCGCAAGGTCGAGATAGTCGGCGGCGTCCGGCCC
Organism: Sphingobium sp. MK2; assembly: GCF_040170545.1. Classification (NCBI taxonomy): domain Bacteria; kingdom Pseudomonadati; phylum Pseudomonadota; class Alphaproteobacteria; order Sphingomonadales; family Sphingobiaceae; genus Sphingobium; species Sphingobium sp. MK2. The sequence continues at coordinate 40,558 of NZ_JAZDXA010000030.1, read as the reverse complement.
TGCATAGACGAGCGTGGCGACCGCGCTGGCATCGCCAAAGCCAAACGGCGCGCGGCCTGCGGTGGCGAAGTTACCCTCGACATGGAGCGCGTCGGCCCAGACCAGCCGCCCGCCGCGCCGGATGCGCCAGCTATCGTGGATCAGGCCGCTTTGATAGGTTTCGCCCATCGCGCCGCGCCCCAGCACCAGCATTTCCATCGCCAGCATCCGCGCATCGGGGGCCATATCGGCGCTCAGCGTGCGGCGCATCCGGCTGCGGTCGAACAAGATCGCTTCCTGCGCCAGCCATTCGCAGGTCGCGCCCGCGCCGATGGTGATGCTGGTGTCGATGCGGGTCGGTTCATCCTCATCCAGCGCGCGGTAGAGTTTTTCGGCGGCTTGCGGCACGATGGTCGCGCAGACGCCCGGATCGACGATGATGTCGAGCGCCAGCCGATCCCCGCCGGTCAACCCGCCGCAGGTGGTGACGGTGACGGCGAGCGGAAAATCGCCATCACGACCTTCGGGGAACAGCAGCCGCGCAGGCGCGACCTGCATCATGTCGCGGATGCCGCGCGGCCCGAATGCCACCATGGCGCGGCCATCGACGCGCTGGTGCCGGGACTTGGGAGGCACGGTAATGGCGCGTTGCACGGTCATGGACACCATCTGATCAGGCGCGGGTAGTCGGGACATGGGGTATATGACGTATGGGGTGATGGCCAGGCCATTGATCTTCCGCTCTAAGGCTAGGGGTGTCGCCCTATCGAGAGGGTAACACCCCTCCGTCTGGCCTGCGGCCAGCCACCTCCCCTGCCAGGGGAGGATTTTTAAGTGGTCGGACGCCGCCGCCCACCCCGGCCATAAGTTGGATCGACCTTTTCGGTCTTGCCGTCCTTTGCGGCCTTTTCGCCGTAGAAGGGCTGGCCATGGTCAGTGGTGAGGTCGGACAGGAAGCCCGCCTGCCGGATGCCCTTCTTGCGCATCGCTACGCCGGTCAGGCAGGCGTGCATGATGAAATTGGCGTTGAGCGCGCTGCGATAGGTGGGATCCAGCACGGGGGCGAGTTCGACGATTTCGAAGCCGACCAGTTCATTTTCGGCGCAGAGCCGCCGCACGATCGGGATCGCTTCGCGCATCGTCAGGCCGCCGGGGACGGGCGTGCCGGTGCCGGGGATGAAGGCCGGGTCCAGCACATCGACGTCGAAGGAGATGAAGATCTTCTTGCCGCTCTCACGCGCTTCCTTAAGCGCCCGCTCCATCGTCGCGGCCCAGCCATTTTTCTCGATCTCCGGCATCGCATGATAGCGCACGCCATTGTCGCGCATCCATTCGAAACCTTCCTTTTCAGGCCAGGGGCCGCGCAGGCCGACCTGGATATAATTTTTGCCCAGGACATGGCCTTCCTTGACCGCGCGATAGACGGGCGCGCCATGGGTGATGAAATGGACGCCGCCCTTGCCCGCGTCATAGTGCGAATCGAAATGGACAACGCCGAAGCTGCCCTTGCCATGGACATCGGCAAGGCCAGCGACATCGCTATATTCCAGGCTATGGTCGCCGCCGACGATGAAGGGCAGCGCGCCGGTGCGCGCGATTTCGGCGACCCGCTCGCGGACATGGGCGACGGTGCGTTCGGTCGACATATTGTCGATGGCGATGTCGCCATAATCGACGATCTTCAATTCCTTGGACGGATCGACCATCGTGTACATGTCGATGCCACCCGCGCCATATTGGGTCCGCATCGCCGATGGGCCGCCCTTGGCCCCGCGATAGCCCGATCCCATGTCGAGCGGTGCGCCGACGATGGCGACGTCCACTTTGCCCGCGATCAGATCTTCGGGGAAGATCGCCACAGGGGCACCGGCGAAAGTGGCAATGCCGCCGCCATAGACGCCACCGCCGCGCCCGTTGGCGTAGTAGCTCAGTTCAAACGGCCCGGCTTCGCGCTTGGGGTCAAGGCCGGACGGGCGGCGCAGTTTCCAGCCGTTGAAATCCTCATTGTCAGTGTCGAGCGGGATCGCCGCCATGTCCGTCTTGGCATTGAATTTCGAGGCCGCGACCGCGTCCATCATCGCCTCGATATAGGCGTCGATTTCCTGCGGGCTCTTGGTCGCCAGCCGCTCGAACAATTTGTCGTAGGAACCGGCGAACATTTCGGCCGGGTCGGATGTCAGAAACTCGCGCTTGGCCTTGGGCAAGTCCTTGATCTTGGCTTCGAGCGCGGAGGGAATGGTCGGCTTGTCGGACTGTGCGATCACCGCCGCCGACGAGATCACCGTCGCGGCGAGCAACGCGCCCAGTGCCATGCGTTTGAACGTCATACAGTCCTGCCCCCGATGCCTGTGTCACGCCAAAGGCTATTACGCGATGCAGGCGCGACCAATGGGGCGATTGACGTAGCTTTGCATGTAACCTTTAACGCCTGAACCGACTGGACAGATGCCTGCCGATCAGCCTCTAATGCGCGCGATACAGTCAAAGGTGGGCAGGATGGCGATCAGTCTGACGGTGAATGGCAAGACGCGGCAGGTGGAGGGCGACGACCCGGCCAAGCCGTTGCTGTGGGTACTGCGCGAGGATCTGGATCTGGTCGGCACCAAATTCGGCTGCGGCGCAGGGCTCTGCGGTGCCTGTACCGTCCATGTCGACGGGCAGGCGGTGCGCTCCTGCCAGACGTTGCTGGCTGATGTGCAGGGCGCGGCGATCACCACGATCGAGGGCGCGGCGGCCACCGATGTCGGCCAGCGCATCGCGGCTAGCTGGATCGCGCAGGACGTGCCGCAATGCGGCTATTGCCAGGCCGGCCAGATCATGAGCGCAACCGCGCTGCTCAGCCAAACGCCGAAACCCACGGACGACGATATCGACGGCGCGATGATGGGCAATCTGTGCCGCTGCTCCACCTATGTCCGCATTCGCGCCGCGATCAAGGCGGCCGCAGCATGAGCGGCGCGCTCCTCTCCCGCCGGAGTTTCATCTCCGCTTCGCTGATCGCTGGCGGCGGTTTGCTGTTCGACCTCCATGTGCAAATCGCGCAGGCGGCGGATGGCATGTCGGTTATCCTCAACGCCTTCATCCGCATCCTGCCCGACAATCGTGTCATCATCGGCGCGAAAAATGCGGAAATCGGCCAGGGTGCCAAGACGATGCTGCCGATGATGATCGCGGAAGAGCTGGACGTTGACTGGGCGCAGGTCACGGTCGAGCAGACCCATGCCGACGCCAGGATTTTCGGCGGCCAGAGCGCAGGCGGCAGCCGCACTACTCCGCGCGAATGGCTCCCCACGCGGCAGGCGGGCGCGGCGGCGCGCGCGATGCTGGTCGCCGCAGCGGCGGCGCAATGGGGCGTTCCGTCAGGGACACTGACGACGGCCAGCGGCAAGGTAACCGATCCCAAAACCGGCAAGTCGGTCCCTTATGCGGCGCTCGCCGCCGCAGCGGCCAAGCTGCCCGCGCCAGATCCTGCGACACTCGCGCTCAAAGACCCCGCCAGCTTCCGCATCATCGGCCAGTCGATCGGCGGGGTCGACACGCCTGCCATCGTCGCGGGCAAACCGTTGTTCGGCATCGATTTCAAGTTGCCGGACATGCTCTATGCCGTGCTGGAAACCTGCCCGGCTTTTGGCGGCACGTTCAAATCGGCCAATCTGGACGCGGTTCGCGCCTTGCCCGGCATCGTCCATGTGCTGACGATCAAGGGCGATGGTACGCCCGAATCCGGCTATGACGGCGTCGCCATCCTCGCCAAAAGCTGGTGGACCGCCAATCAGGCGCGCGAAACGCTGAAAGTCGAATGGGACGACAGCGCGGTGACGGGCTTTTCGACGCAGGGCTATGCCGAGCAGGCCGCCGCCCGTGCCAAGGGCAAGGCGGAATCGGATGTCCTGCGCACCGGCAATCTCGACGCTGCCTTCGCTTCGGCTACTAAGGTCGTGACCGCCGATTACAGCTACCCCTTCCTTGCCCATGCCACGCTGGAGCCGCAAAACTGCACCGCCCTGTTCAAGGATGGTGCCATAGAAATCTGGGCACCGACCCAGAATCCGGAGGGTGGGCGCGGGCTTGTCGCCAAGGCGCTGGGCTTGCCACCGGAAAATATCCGCATCAATTTCTCGCGCATCGGCGGCGGGTTCGGGCGGCGGCTGATGAACGATTATATGGTGCAGGCGTCGCTTGTCGCCGCGCAGGTTCCGGGCGTGCCGGTCAAACTGCTCTTCAACCGCGCCGACGACATGCGCCGCGATTTCTATCGCCCGGCTGGCTGGCACGGCTTCCGCGCGGCGCTGGACAAGGGCGGCGCGCTCACCGCCTTCCACGATCATTTCATCACCTTCGGCAAGGATGGCAAGCCGGTGCGGTCGGCCGACCTGCCAGCAACGGAATTGCCTGCGGGCCTGATCGACCATGTGCTGCTGGAACAGAGTTATCTGTCCACCAACATGCCGACCGGCTGGCTCCGCGCGCCCGGCTCTAACGCGCTCGCCTTCGTTTATCAGGCTTTCATGGACGAGGTGGCGGCGGCGGCGGGCAAGGATTTGCCCACGCTCATGCTCGAACTTCTGTCCAAGGCTGCAGAAGTCAGCCAGGGCACCAATCGCCCGCCCTTCGTCACCGCGCGGGCCAGGGGCGTGATCGAAAAGGTGATCGCCATGGGCGGCTGGGCGAACCGCAAGGCGTTGCCCAGGGGACAGGGCAAGGGTTTTGCTTTCTATTACAGCCATGCGGGCTATTTCGCCGAAATATTGGAGGTCGCCGTCGCTGACGGCGTGCCGAAGGTCAAGACTGTCTGGGTCGCAGGCGATGTCGGCAGCCAGATCATCAACCCCATCAATGCGCTGCATCAGGTGGAGGGTTCGGTGATCGAAGGGCTGGGACAGGCGCTCGCCGGGCAGGTCATCACCCAGATCGCAGGCGCGATTGAGCAGGGTAATTTCGACACCCACCCGCTCCAGCGCATTCCCGATACGCCGACCATCCATGTCGAATTCGTCAAGACCGACTATCCCCCCACCGGCCTTGGCGAACCCGCCCTTCCGCCTGTCATCCCGGCTTTGGTCAACGCTATCCACGCCGCGACGGGAAAACGCATCAGGACGTTGCCGATCACGGCGGAGATGCTGGCCTGACGCGACCTTGTTCCCCCTTCCAATGTAGGATTTCCTCTGTTCTACCTCGTCGCATGGAACAGCCAGCGCCGGCATCACCATCCTCGCCTGACCTGTCGCGTCCCTGCCGCGCCGGTGTGACCCTGTTGTCGCGTCGCTGGTATGTCAGCGTTACCCTGTCGGCGCGTTCCCGTCGCTTCGCCCCCGGAAACCCGGTAAAACGGGCGGCAAAACTGCCCTGCAACGGTGTGAACTTCGGTTGGCGCGTGGCTGTGACCCTGACCCATGCGTCATTTGACGTAGAGGGACGCATCCCGCGCCTCGTCATAACGACCATGGAGGCCCGCCTGCCGGGCGCGAGCAAAAGGGTGTTGCGCTGATGCGCCGACTGGTTGCCACGCTGCGCGGAATCGCCGCTTATGATCCGTTCATCGCCTTTCTGGGCGTGGCGAGTGTGATTTTCCTGCTCTACTGGGCGGTGACGGTCCAGCGCGAGACGATCGAGGTGCCGCGCTCGGTCCAGAAAAGCCTGTCCGACGATTATGAGATGATGGCCGGCAAGGCACCCGACGCCGCCGCCAAGGCCAAGCTGATCCACGATTATGTCGCCGATGAGCTACTGTTTCGTGAAGCGGTGGATCGGGGCATGCACATGACCGACAAGACCACCAAACAGCGATTGATCGACCGTGTCCGCTTCCTGATCGCAGGCGCGCCGCCCGAACCAAGCGAGGATCAACTGATCGGCTATTATGCCACCCATCGCGACCTCTACCGTGCCGAACCGCGCCTGTCGCTCGACCATGTGTTCTTTGAAAAAGCGCCGGTGGATGCCCCGGCGCTGCTCGCCCGGCTGCAATCGGGCGGCACGGTGCAGGGCGACGATTTCTGGATGGGGCATGACCTGCCCGATTATGGCGTATCGATGGTGCGCGGCATGTTCGGTGCGCCATTTCTCGATGCGCTGAACGAAGCGCAGACCGGCACATGGATCGGCCCGCTTCGTTCGACTCGCGGCTGGCATTTTGCGCGGGTGCGGGACCGGGCGTCGGCCGCGATGCTACCCTATCCTGCGGTGCGTGATCAGGTGCGTCAGGACTATCTGGCGGCGGAAACCGGCGCGCTGGTCGATAAGGAAGTCGCCCGGCTGGAGGACGGCTATCGCATCCGGGTGGAGCCATAATATGCTGGCCCGCGCGCTTTGGCTGGTCATCCTTCTGCTGGGGCTGGCTTCCCCGGCGCAGGCTGATATATTCCGGGTCGGCGACTATAGCATCCAGCCGGGCATCGACCCCGGCAGCTTTGACCTCAGCGTCTCGATCCCCTCCGTCTTGGCCAGCAACGCCCCGCTCGGTGTGCCCGACGGGTGCCGCGAAACCGCGCGCGAGCGGCTCAATGAGGCAACCGTTACCCGCTATGCCATCAGCATCGCCTGCGACCGTCCGATTGCCCCCGATGACGCCATCATCACCCCCTGGGCCGTCGATGGCGGCACCTTTCTGTCCACCGCCACCGGCACTCGCGTCCGGCAGGCGCTCCAGCCGAATGGCGACACGCTGCCGCTGCCTATCGGCGCGGTTGCGGCGCGTGAACGGACGCTGCCGGAGATCGCGGTCGATTATACCTGGGAAGGGATCGTCCACATCCTTGGCGGCTGGGATCATCTCGCCTTCGTCCTGTGCCTTTGCCTGCTGGCGCGCGGGCGCTTCCTGCTACTGCTGGTCACCACCTTCACCATCGGCCATTCACTCAGCCTGGCGCTGGCTTTTTTTGAGGTCGTTTCGGTGCCGGTGCCGCCGGTCGAGGCGGTGATTGCGCTTTCCATCGCCTTCATGGCGCGCGAGGCGATCTATACCCGCGACGATGTCATCGCGGATGGTCCCAAGCAACGGCGCCAACTGGCGGTGGTGGCCAGCTTCGGCTTACTCCATGGCCTCGGTTTTGCCACAGTGCTGCGAGAACTGGGCGTTGCGTCGCAGGAACGCCTGCCCGGCCTGCTCTTTTTCAATGGCGGGGTCGAACTGGGCCAGTTGTTTTTCGTCGGTTGCGTGCTGGGAGTCATGAAACTGGCCGGGATTTTCGACCGGCAGCAAGTGGTGCGGCAGGCGGCGCTCTATGGCGCGGGGATTGTCGGTTGTTTCTGGATGATTGAGCGGGTGATAGGTTTTACGATGGCGGCGGCATGAATTTGGAAGCGCGGGCGCGCGCGGCACTGGCGCGGGGCGATCTGGCGCAGGCGGCGCAGGCGGCGCAGCAACTGGCCATGGCACAACCCGACTGCCCGGCCGGCTTCTTCCTACTGGGGATGGCGGCGGCGGAAGCGGGGCAGGTGGCCAAGGCGCTGCCGATGCTGGAGCAGGCAGTGGCGCGCGGGCCGATGGCCGAGCATCTGGCGCAATATGCAAGGCTGCTGGTCCTGTTGCGCCGCGATGGCCAGGCAGGGCAGGCGGTGCGGCAGGCGCTGGCGCTTGACGGGGCGGATGCGCTGACGTCCGACACCATCGGTTGCGTGCTGGCCCGGCTGGGCGACCATGAAGCGTCGGTCCCGCCATTCGAGGCAGCGGTAGCGGGCGAGCCGGATAATCTGGACTATCGCTATAATCTCGCCGCCGCCTGCGGCTTTACCGGCCGGGTGGCAGCGGCCCGCGACCAGTATGAAGCGATATTGTCAGTCGATCCCGGCCATGCCCGCGCCCATTATGCGCTCGCCATCCTGTCGCGCCAGACCGAACAGGCAAACCATGTCCCCCGGCTGGAGGCGGCGCTGAATGCGGCGACGAGGCCCGACGATGCGCTGCGCCTTCGCTATGCGCTGGCCAAGGAGGAGGAGGATCTGGGCCATGCGCCCGCTGCCTTTGCCCATCTAAGCCAGGCCAATGCCGCGCACAAACGGGCCATCGGCTATGATTTTGGGCAGGACGCCGCGATTTTCGACGCCATCGAACGGCTGTTCGGCAACGGGCCACCGCCTGGGTGGGGCGCGGGACTGGAGGAGGCCGCGCCAATCTTCATCGTCGGGATGCCGCGCACCGGCACGACATTGGTGGACCGGATATTGTCCTCTCATCCTCAGGTCGGGTCGGCGGGCGAATTGCAGGCGATGCCGCTCGCGGTGAAGCAACTGGCAGCGACGCGGTCACGACTGGTGATCGATCCCGAAACCATCGCGGCGAGCGCGGCGGCCGATCCGGCGGCGATCGGCCAGGCCTATATGGCGCGCGCCAGCCATCATCGCCCGCCGGGCAAGGTCCGCTTCATCGACAAGTTGCCTGCCAATTTCCTCTATATCGGCCATATAGTGCATGCCCTGCCGCTGGCGCGGATCGTCTGCCTTCGGCGCCATCCGATGGATACGCTATGGAGCAATTACAAAAATCTCTTCGCCAGCCAGTCGGCTTATTATGCCTACAGCTATGATCCGATGGACATTGCCCGCTATTATGCGCGTTTCGACCGGCTGATGGCGCTGTGGGATCGACTATTTGCGGGGCGGGTGTTGCAACTCTCCTATGAAGCGCTGGTCGCCGATCAGGAGGGGCAGACGCGGCACCTGTTGGCCCATTGCGGGCTGGACTGGGATGCGGCCTGCCTGTCCTTCCACGAAAACCGCGCTGCCGTGGCAACGCCCAGCGCTGCCCAGGTGCGCAGGCCGATCAACGCCGACGCCATAGCCCGCTGGAAGGCCCATGAAGCAGCGCTCGCGCCGGTGCGCGACTGGCTGGCAGGGCAGGGGGTAAAGGTGGATTGATAAGCAGGTGCCCTCCTGCCTGGAGGGCACCTGTATGGATCAGAACCTGACCCGGCTTTCGACGCCGATGACGCGGGGCTGCGCGACCGATTGCGCATAGCCGCGATAGATCACCCCGTCGTTGACGAAGCCATAACGGGTCAGGTCGTTACCGATCCCGGTGATGGCATATTTGTCGAAGATATTGTTGGCGAACAGGCCGATTTCATACACGTCGGTCTTGTAGGTGACGTTCGCCCGGCTCATCGTATAGGAAGGGATGCGCTCACCACCGCCACGCAGGCCCGGTCGGCTATAGATGCCACCCGAATAGGTAGTGGTCCAGCCCAGAGCCAGCGCATTGTTGCCCATCGGTATCTCATAAGCCACGCCTATGGCCCCGCTATTCTTGGTCGAACCCGGCAGACGATCACCTGCAAACACATCGACCAGACCGCCGCCCTGAACAGACAGCAGTGCAGGCACATCCTCGGTCAGCTTCGCATCGAGATAGCTGTAATTACCCCGGATGCTCAGTCCTTCGATCGGCCGGGCCTCGAATGACAAGTCGACCCCCTTCGATTCAGCCGCGCCGCCGTTGGTGATGATGCCGATCGCGCCATTGACGGTCTGGCCGTCCAGTTGGATGCCATTCCATTTGATCTTGAACGCTGACAGGCTCATCGACAATTTCCGGTCGAACAGTTGCGCCCTCACGCCAATTTCTGCGTTTTTCACCTTGTCCGGGCCATAGAATAGCTCGTTCTCCAACGCGCAGAGATTTTGGCCGGGGGGGAGCGGCAGGACGCAGGGGGCGACGCGGTTCACACCGCCGATGCGATAGCCCTTCGAATATGTGCCCCAGACCATTAGGTCCGGCGTGATGTTGTAGGAGCTGTTGAACTTCCAAACGGTGCCATCCTGGCCGGTCGAGCCAGCGCGCGACCGGAAGTTGATCGCCGGATAGGCCTGGAACAGGGGCAGGGCCGTGCCGCCAATGACATCGGCCTTATATTTGAAGTAGCGGATGCCCGCCGTCACCTGCCATTGTGGGGTGATCTTGAAGCTGCCTTCGCCAAAGATCGCCTTTTCGTCGAGCTTGGTGTTCACGTACGACGCATATTCGACCTCGTCAGGTCGGTTGATGCCTGCCCAAGCCGGGAAGCCGGGGACGATTTCGCGATAGTCTGAATTGGTGCTCTGACGGTTCCAGAAGCCCCCCAGTACCCAACTGAACGGGCCACCATGGGTGGAAACGAGGCGGACTTCCTGATTATACTGCTCGTCGGTTCCGCGCGACTGGGTGTAGCCGGAGAAGGACGGGAACAGCTCATAATCATAATCAAGGTCGATCAGCAGATCGGTAACGTCGATCGAACTGCGCCGTTTCTTGTTGGTATAGGCAGAGACGAACACGACCTGCGCAACGTCGGCGACATTACCCTGCATTTCGAGCGAAATCAGGTGTGAGGTGCGTTTGGATGGTTCCTCCGAACGCCATGGGCCTTCATATTTGCCTTCGCCCACGACGTTGCCGCCGGTCGCCTGGCGGCCGTTGGTCTTGGTCTGTTGAAAGGCATAGGTGAAATAAGCCTCAAAATCGGCACCCACATAGCCAAGCTGGTTGCGGCTGGTGAAGGTTTTTTCGAAGTTCAGATCCTTCTTGCCTGTAAAGTTTGCGCTCTTGTCAGCATCGTTTCCCATCGGATTGGAAACTGTGCCAGGCTGCGGCAGCGAGACACCGGGCTGCTTCAGCAGGAAGGGATAGTCGATGAAGCCGGGATCGTAATAATAGCCGGTGACGGTGCGGAAGGCGATCGAGTCTGCCACGATCGGCAAGTTGAGAACGCCGTAGGCCACATAGCCCAGCCCCTTGCTGTGCGCGACGTCATAGAGGCGCCCATAGGCTTCACCGCTGAACTTGGTCGGATCGGGCCGGTTGGGCATATAGCGGATCGCGCCCGCCAGCGTGCCCAGGCCGTAAAGCGTGCCTTGTGGCCCCAGCAGGGTTTCAACGCGCTCCAGATCGATCAGCTTGTAATCGGTGTAGAGCGGAACGTCGCCCAGATAAATGCCAATGGCAGTGTCGCTATTGCCACCTGTAGAACTGGTGTCGCTGGCCGACAGACCGCGCATCACGATGTTGCCTGCGCCATAAGGGCCGGTGTCGGTGATGGTGATGCCCGGCGTGAAGGCCGCGATATCACGGATGTCGTCAATCCGCTCATCTGCGAGCTGCGCGGCACCGACGGCGGAAATGTTGATAGGCGTTTCCATCAGCGTGGTGCTGCGTCGCGTGCCGGTGACGACGATGACGTCGTTGTCGGCTTCGGCGGCGACGGGCGCGTCCTGAGCCAGAGCGGGTGCAGCAATGGCCGCACTGGTCATCATCGTGGCGGACAGCAATCCCAGCCTCAGCGTTTTGCGATATGACATGCTATTCCCCTTTTTTGTCCAAATACTCTCCGACCTCGTCTCTCTCCCGGTGTGCGTTCGGTCGACTCTTGGCGGCGACCATGACGCTGTGGGCCGCCGGATGCCGCCTCGTGCTTTTTTGCTATGGCAGGGAGGCTATGGACTGCGCAGGCAGTCAGACATGGGGCATTTGACGTAGCCTGTTCGTCTTTGCGGTTGATACGCCATGCTACGTCAAATGCCCCATGGGGGGCGGCGCGCTGGCCGCATAGCTTTCGGGGGTCGGGGCGCGTGTGCCCTTACCCTGCCCACAGCCTTTGCCTGCGACGCGCAGGCCGGAGACGATGATGCCTTCTTTGACCGCCATTACAGGATGGAGCATGGCCGGAATCGCAGCTATCGGCGCGGTGCTGGCCGGGGACTTGCCCAATGCCGCCACGCCCGCGCCGCAAATGCCGGCCGAGGATGATATGGGCAAACCCAAGCCGCTGGAATTGCCCAAGGATGTCGAGGCGAAGCTGGCCGGGATCGACAAGGCGAAAGTCGATTTCCTCAAGAGCGGCGTCACAGGGCGCTATGTTGAGAAAGACGCGCTGTTCGAGCGTATTCGCAAGAGCGCGCCAGAGGAAATCAGCGCCTATATCGACGCCATGCAGGCGCTGCACGCGCAGGTGGAGTTCAAGGCCGGACGTGACGTTGCCGCGATCCCGCTCGACACATCATCGCCTTGGTTCAACGCCTGGAAGGCAAAGCGGCCCGCGACAATGGACCCGCGGCGCGAAGCCGGGCCGATGGAACTGACCCGCTATATTGGCGGCTATGGTGGCGGTTTTGCAACCTTTGCAGGCGCGCCGCTGGCTATGACGCCGGAGGATCTGAAAGCGGGCAAGGTCGATGTCGCCATCGTGGGCGCACCGCTCGACATGGGGTCAGGCTGGCGCAACGCGATCGACGGGCCGCGCGCTATGCGGATGACCGGCGGCGCGGGCGGCAACGACATGTATTCGATGATAAACCCCAACGCCGCGCTGAAAGTCGTCGATTATGGCGATATCGCCATCGACCAGAATTCGACCGAACGTAGCGTCGATCATGTTCGCGCGATGGTGGCGGAAATCGCCCGCACCGGCGCGATCCCGATCGTCATTGGCGGCGATCACAGTCTGGAATATCCCAATATCGCCGCCGCCGCCGATGTCCATGGCAAGGGCAATGTCGGCGTCATCCATTTCGACAGTCATTATGACATTGGCCGGGGCCGGGTCCATCTGCTCGACCATGGCCAGCCGGTCTATCGCGTCATCAACGAAGGCCATGTCCGGGGCAGCGACTATATCCAGGTGGGATTGCGCGCGCGCGGGCCGGATCTCGAAACATTCGGATGGATGCGCAACAAGGGCATGAAATATCACACCATGGTCGAGGTCGAAAAATGGGGCTGGGACAAGGTGATGGCCCGCGCGCTCAAGGAAGCGCGCGCCAGCACCAAGAAGCTCTGGATCAGCTTTGACGTCGATGTGCTGGACCCCGCCTTCATGCCGGGCACCGGCACCCCAGTCCCCGGTGGCCTGACCATGCGGGAGGCCCAGCCGATCATGCGCAACCTGTGCGCGGAAAATGACATTGCGGGCATCGATATCGTTGAGGTCGCGCCCTATCTCGACACCAGCTACAAGACCGCGCTCAACAGCAATTTCCTTTTGAACGCCTGTCTGGCGGGCATCGCCATGCGCAAGAAGGGGCTAAAGCCTGGCTATCTCAACCCGGTGTCGGTCGATCATGGTCTGGATGCCTATTATGGGAAGAAAAACTGATGGCGCGCCTGACCCTGTTGGCGCGCAGCGCCATCTTTGCTCTTGCCCTGGCGACCCTGCCCGAACCCGGCATGACGCAGATCAGCGACCCCCTTGTCGCCCTGTCGCCGGATAAGAAGGCGTTTCTGTCCGACCCGACGGTGCTGGCCCGTTTCGGCCTGACCAGCGAGAAATTGCAGATTGCGCTGGCTGGGCGGTCGGCGGCCGATGTCGATGCCTATGCCAGTGCGTTGATGGCAGTGGTGGAGGACAGCAAATTTAAGGTGGGGCGCGATCCGTCGGAGATTGCGCTCAACCCGCAGGCACGCGGCTGGAACGCCAGCACGACGCTCCGTCCCAAGCTGTTCGACAAGCGCCAGCGGGACGACGGTCCGTTCAGCTTGAAGCGCTATCTGTTCCAGCGCGGTGCAGTACCAACCTTCGCCGACGCGCCGGTGGCGCTGCGCAAGGAGGATCTGGTTGCGGGCAAGGTGGAGATCGCCTTTGTCGGCGTGCCGCTCGATTTCTCGTCAGGTTGGCGCGACGCCAAGCACGCGCCGATGGCGTTGCGCGGTATGGACGGACTGGTAGGTGCCGATGCCGATGGCGGGGTCGATCCGGGCTTGCTGCTGTCGATCGTGGACTATGGCGATCTGGCGATCGACCCGATGGCACCTGAACGCGGGCTGCCTCATGTCCGCATGATGATCGCCGAGATGGCTAGCGTGGGCGTGGTGCCCTTCATCGTCGGTGGCGATCATACAGTGATGTTTGCCGATGTGGCGGCGATGGTCGATACCTATGGCGCGGGCCAGGTGGCGCTGGTCCAGTTCGATGCCCATGCCGGCGCAGAGTTGAACAGCGATCATCTGATTTCCGACACGCAGACACTGACCCGGCTGATGCAGCAGAATCTGTTGCGCGGCAGCGACGTGACGCTGGTGGGTCTGCGCGGCCGCGACGCTGACCCGGCGACGCAGAAGAGGCTGACCGATAGCGGCGCACGCATCTTGCCTACCGCCGCCATTCAGGAACGCGGCTGGCAGGCGGTGACTAACGACATATTAACGGGCCTGAAGCAGGGGCCGCAGAATGTCTTTATCTCGTTCGACATGAGCGTCCTTGATCCGGGCGATGCGCCTGCATCGGGCCGTCCGGTACCCGGCGGCATCACCATGCGGGAAGCAATTCCGATGGTGCGGCAATTGTGCGCGCAAACCAAAGTGGTCGGTTTCGACCTGCTGGACGCCGCGCCGATCCTGGACCCCACCTATGTCAGCAAGATGAGTGCGAACTATATATTGCACGCCTGCCTGAGTGGTGTTGCACTGCGTAAGAAGGCCGCCGCGACGCCGGTTTCGGTCGAGCAAGTCAACTCGGATCGGGCCGCACAGGAAAAATCTTGATGCCTGTCCAGTTTCCAATGGCGGATAGTCATGGGGTCATACGTCATTTGGGCAATGGCGTGCGGTGCGCGCCTGCCGGGGCTTGGGTTTCGCGCATCTTATCGGTGCTTGAGGGGGAAACGGGGTGAAGCGGACAACGGTCTCGAAATTCGGCTTGCTGGCCCTGTTCTCCGCGTCGGTCGTCTTTGCCCAGGCGGATGGCGAGCCGGACGGCGTGGCAATGAAGGAAAGCGATCCGGGCATTCCGGTCACTGATCCGTTGGTTCAGGAAAAATGCGGCACCTGTCACGCGCCTGATGCCAAGGGCAATCTGTCGCGGATCAGTTGGGTGCGGACCACGCCCGAAGGCTGGGCACAGGTGATCAAGCGGATGGTGCGCCTGAACGGCCTGCCGATCACGCCCGAAGAATCCCGCGCCGTGGTCAAGTCGCTGTCCGCTTCGCATGGCCTCGCGCCGCAGGAGGCGTTGCCGGTCATGTATCTCGCTGAAAAGCGTACAATCGACGAAACCAACATCCCCAATGAAACGATGCGCGGCGCCTGCGCGGTCTGCCATAGCTTCGCCCAGCCGCTGTCCTGGCGCCGGTCCAAGACGGAATGGAAGTCGCTGCAGGATCTGCACGTCGCCATGTATTCGCAGGCCGACGCCCAATATCGCCGCCCGGCCGAAGATAGCGAGCAGCCTGCGGGCCGCGACCCCAAGGACAAGATGCTGCGCGGCGAATATGCGCTGACCTATATGGCCAAGACCGCGCCGCTGCACACGCCCGAATGGGCGGCCTGGCGTTCGCGCCAGAGCGTGCCGCGCCTGGCGGGCGAATGGCTGGTCGTGGCCTCCGCACCGGGGCAGGGCCGCTTCGTCGGCGCGTTCAGCGTCAAGCCCGGCAAAAGTGCCGACGAGTTCGTGACCAGCAGCACCCTCAAGTCGCTGACCAAT
The DNA here is from genome assembly GCF_040170545.1 of Sphingobium sp. MK2. NCBI lineage: Bacteria > Pseudomonadati > Pseudomonadota > Alphaproteobacteria > Sphingomonadales > Sphingobiaceae > Sphingobium > Sphingobium sp. MK2. Next base: position 25,190 of record NZ_JAZDXA010000030.1, on the reverse strand, counting down.
GGCGGCACCGTCAGCCGCAGCGGCACCGGCATCGTCTATGCCGGCTATAGCTGGCGCGGCTCATCCAAGGGGGCGGCCGCCGCAGGCAAGCCCGACGACCTGGCCAGCGCCGCGCGCGAAACCATGTGGTTCGCCCCCGATCAGCAAAGCGCACAAGGTCGCTGGTATTGGGGCGATTATCAGGAATTCGGCCTCGACGTGAAACTGATCCGCGCCACTGCCGCGCCCGCCGTGCTGGCGGTCGTGCCGGGGCCGGTCAAGGCCGGAACCAAGGGCGCACAGTTCCGCATAATAGGTCATAACATGTCCGCTTCGCTGTCCGCGTCCGACATCGACCTGGGTGCTGGCGTCACCGCGACGAAGATCGTGTCGGCTAGCCCGCAGGAACTGGTCGTGACCGCCGATGTCGCCGCGAACGCGCCATCTGGGCAGCGCGACGTCGCGATCGGCGGCGCGGTGCTGGAAAAGGCCTATCCGGTCTACAGCAAGATCGACTATATCAAGGTGACGCCCGAAACCGCCGTGTCGCGCCTCGGCGGGATCAAATTCCCCAAGGGCTATGCCCAGTTCGAGGCGATCGGCTTCGAAAATGGCATGGACGGCAAGCAGGGGACGCCCGACGACATCGCGGTCGGGCCAGTGGACGTCACATGGTCGACGCAGGAGTTCCTCGCCGTCTACTATGACGACGACGCCAAATATGTCGGCGCGCTCAGTCCCGCCGCTTTGTTCACCCCCAATGTCGAAGGGCCGAACCCCGAACGCCGCTTTGGTCGCAACAATTATGGCGACGTCTGGGTCGTCGCGACCGCCAAGAATGAGAAGGACAAGTTCGGCAAGCCGCTGAGTGCACGCGCCTATATGGTGGTGACCGTACCCGCCTATCAGAAATGGGATCAACCGGAGGTGTCTCAATGACCGTGATGCAGGCACCCACCTATCGCCGGGCGGAATATCATGGTTTTGAGGCAGGCGGCAGCGACTTCGTCTACCTCGTCAGCGCGGGCGCGATCTTCGAGATCGACGCCGATGTCCGCGCGGTGCTCGACCGGCTCGATGGGCAGGAACTGACCCACGCCATGCTGGTGCGCGAACTGGTGAGCGAAGGTCGCGCGCAGGACGAAGCCGACGGGCTGGTGCGCGAATTGCGGCAGGCGCGGCTCATTCATCTCGGCCATGGCATGCCGGTGGCGGAAGTGCCCCAAGCGCCGCCCGCCGACTTCCCGTTGCAAGCGCTGGTCCTCAACGTCACCAACCAGTGCAACCTCGCCTGCACCTATTGCTATGAGTTTGGCGCGGACAAGATTGCGACGCCCGCGGGCAAGCCCAAATATATGACGCTGGACACGGCCAAGGCGTCGGTCGATCTGCTGATCGCCGAGGCGGTCGGGCGCAAGGCGGTGCATATCACCTTCTTCGGCGGCGAAACGCTGATGAACTTCAAGCTGCTGCGCGACGTCGTGGACTATGCCAATGCAGCGACCGCAGCGGCGGGGAAGGCGATCACCTATAGCCTGACCACCAACGCGACGCTGTTGACGCCAGAGATCGTCACTTTCCTGTCGGACAACCGGGTCGGCGTGACCGTCAGCATGGACGGTCCGCCGGAATTGCAGGACAAGCATCGCGTCTACAAGAATGGCAAGGGCAGCTATGCGGTGATCGAACCGCGCCTCCGCACGCTGATCGCGCATCACAAGACCCGCGCCATCACCGCGCGGGTGACGCTGACCGAGGGTGTGACTGATGTGGTCCGCATCTTCCGCCATCTGAAGGATGATCTTGGCTTCCACGAAGTCGGCTTCGCGCCGGTCACGACGGGGAAGGAACGCGCCTATTCGCTCGACGGCAACGGCATGGACAGCGTGCTGGCACAGTTCAACCTGCTGGCCGAAGAGTGGCTTGAATATGCCCTGCGCGGTGAGTCCCATGGCTTCACCAATGTCAGCGAAACGATCAGCGAGCTGATTTCGGGCGTCAACAAATCGCATCCCTGCGGCGCTGGGCTGGGCCTGATGGGGGTTAGCCCATCGGGCGACCTGTCACCCTGCCATCGCTTCACCGACGCCGACACGCACAGCATGGGCCATGTCTCCAGCGGCATCGACCGCGCCAAGCAGGGCGAGTTTCTGGCCAAAGGGCATGTCGAGGCGAAATATGATTGCCAAAGCTGCTGGGCGCGGCCGCTCTGTGCGGGCGGGTGCCACCATGAGGCGTTCGTGCGCTATGGCAACACGGGGCATGCCAACCTCCATTATTGCGACTGGATACGCCAGTGGACCGACACTTGCCTCCGCATTTACGGCGTGCTGTCGGTGCGTAATCCAGGCTTCCTCGAACGCTTTGCCGAAAGAAAGGGGCTGTCATGAAGCATCTTCGTGCCATCAATAAAAAGGCGCAGCGGATCGACGAGGCCGTGACGCAGATGGAGGCGGCGGTATCGCCGGACGCTGACATGGAAGAGGATGTGGTCGCGCTTCAGCAGGCCCCGCGCCCGCATGTGCCGATGGGTTGCTCGCTCTCCTTCTCACCGGGCTGGGAAGTCGATGCAGGCGGCGGCACGGCGGGGCTGTGCCAGCCGGTCGAGCGCGACATTTATGACTGCTATGTCACCTGCTTCTGGCCCGTGCAGGTGCCCGACCATGTCAATTATTCCCCCGACTGGGCCAGCAACTGCGCCACCGCCACGAAGGACTGGCGCAGTCTCGATCTCGTTTTTCCATGAGGCGCGCGATGCAGAAATATCGTCTGATGCTGGGCGCTGGCCTGGCCCTGTTGAGCGTCCTTCCTGCGTCCGCCGCGACGCTGTTCATGGGCTCCTATCCTGATCGCCTGCTGGTGTTCGAAGAGGGCAAGGGCGCAGTCACCGGCACGATCAAACTGGACACGGGCCTTCCCACATCGATGCAATTGTCCGATGATGGCAAGCGCATCTATGTGACCACCATTACCACCAGCGGGATCGAGGTGATCGACACCGCGACGCGCAAGGTGATCAACAAGTTCAGCCTGAATGACGGCACCACGCGCTATCGCTTCTGGGGCGGGGTGCCCGATCCGACCGGGCGCTATTTCTACACCGTCCTCTCGAAGTTCGAGAAGGGGATAGACCGCTATACCGTCAGCAAGCCGATGTATGGCGTCATCGACCTGAAGCTGCAGAAGGTCGTCCGCACCGCTGCGCTGGAAAAAGAGGAAGAACGGGCCGGGGGACGCGGCGGCTACAAAGTCTCGCCGGATGGCAAATATCTCTATTCATTCGGCGAGAAGATCGTGATCGTCGATCTGGCGACATTGAAGGTCGCCGATCGCATCGACCTCGCCAAGCCCGAAGGCATGGGGATGGAGAATATCGGCTTTGGCGGCACGCTCGATGCCGTGCGGTCGTCCGGGCAGTTGGTCGCCCTGTTCAACGCGGCTGACCCCTATGTGCATAACAAGATGTTCGGCATGGCGCGCTTCGACCTGTCGACCCGGCAGTTCGATTTCACCCCGATCGGCCCCGCGCCCGATGCCATGGCGGGGTTGCAGGTCACGCCCGACGGCAAGCACGCCTATACTGTGGTGACCAATGGCAAGCTCGGCAATAAGCGCTGCGAATTTTGGCATATGGACATGGCCACCAATGCTGTGGTCGATAAGGCGGAGTTCCCCTGCCGCTCGCGCTTCCGGTTGGGCATGTCGATCGATGGAGCGAAGCTCTATATCTATGGTGCGAGCTATGATCTGGAAGTCTATGACGCCAGGACGCTCAAGCATGAGACGACGCTGGACCTGGGCTATGACACGACCGGCGCGGGCATGGTCGCGGTGGAATGACCGACAGGCGCATGATCGTCGGCATAAGAGGCAGCGGGATCGCCGCGACGACATGCGCGCATCTGCTCAAAGGGGTGGGCCTTCGGGTCGCAACCGAGGTCGTTCACCGTCCGCTCGTCCCCACGATCATGCTGAGCGATGCAGCACTGGCGCTGCTGCGCGACATATTCGAACGGCCTGATCTGTTTGCCGACAGTCCCCGGATCAAGCGCCGGGTGGTCGCCTGGGGCGGCGGCGCGCCCGTCGTGGTGCCGCATGGCGCGGCGCTGGCGTCGGAGGATCAGGTGCAGGCCGTGTTGGCGCAGGACCAGCCTGCACAACAGCATGGCCCCGCTGATTTCACCATCCATGCCGCACCGCTGATGCCGGAGGGGGAGACGCATGTCTTCGGTGACCGGCGGGCCGTCGCAGCCAAAGTCGGCCTGCGCGATCTGCTATGCAGCGAGGAAGGCCGGGTGGAGGCGGTGGCCAGCGGCTGGCTGTTCCTGGTGCCGGCGGGAGCGGGGGAGGGCTGGCTGCTGGGGGTGGGCGGATCGCTGGATGATCTGCTCGCTGACAGCCGCCTGATCGCGCCGGTGGTCGATGCGGTGGGGGCCGAATCGACGCCGTTCCTGGCCGCGCCGCGCCTGCATTTGCCGTTGTGTGGGGATGACTGGCTCGCCTGCGGCACGGCGGCGCTGGGCTTCGACCCGATCTGCGGGGACGGAACGGCGCAGTCGGTGCGGGAGGCTATCCTTGCCGCTGCGGTGGTGACCGGCATCGCCGAAGGGCAGGACGCCACTACGCTGCTGACTCATTATCAATCCATGCTGATTGCGGCGATGCGGCGGCATCTGTTGTTGTGCGCCCAATTCTACACGACCGGCGGCACGGGGGATTGGTGGCGGTCGCAGCAGGAGGCGCTGATGGCGGGGCATCGCTGGTGTACCGGGCTTCTTGCAAAGATGCCGGAACCGGCCTTCCTGCTGGAAGGGACGCGGCTCGTGCCCCGGCAGCGGGCGGCATGAGCGACGGGACGCGCGCGCCGGTGGCGGACTGGGGCGCCTATAAGCGGCTGACCCCCTTCCTGAAACCCTATCGCGGGGCGCTGGTCGTCGTGCTGGCGATCAGCCTTGTGTCGACCATGCTCGGCTTGGCGCAACCTTATCTCTCCAAACTCATGATCGACGAGGCGTTGTTGCGCCGGGACATGGGCGCGCTGGTGAAGATCGCGGCGATCATGATCGCGGTCACCATCGCCGGGTTCGCGGTCAATATCCTGGCCAGCTATCGCTATGTCGCGCTGTCGGCGGCGATGCTCTACGACATTCGCGCGGCGCTGTTGCGCCATCTCCAGACGCTCTCGCCGCGCTTTTATGGCAGCTTCCGGCTGGGTGATCTGGTGTCGCGCATGAACAGCGATGTGAGCGACGTGCAGCGGATCGCGTCCGATACCTTGCTGTCGGTGGTCAGCAATCTGCTGTTCTTCGTCGGCTGCGTCGCGATGATGCTGTGGCTCGACTGGAAACTCTTTCTGGTGAGTGTCGTGCTGGTGCCCGCCAGCCTTGCGACCTTCGCTTATTATCAGCGCCGCCTGACCGCGCTGACCCGCGACATGCGCGAAAAGGGCGCGGACCTTGGCAGCCTGCTGGTCGATACGGTGATGGGCATGCGTGTCGTCGCGTCCCTGCGCGCGGGCGAGCATGAGGTGGACAGGTTCAAGGGGCGCAACGATGCCTTTGTCGGTGCCATGCTCAAGATGCAGGTCGCGTCCTTCATGACAGGCGCACTACCGGGCACTTTGATGACGGCGGCGACATCGGCGGTGATCCTTTATGGCGGCTGGCGCATCATCGAGGATGGGATGAGCATCGGTACGCTGGTCGCCTTCATGACCTATCATATGCGGCTTTTGTCGCCGATCCAGACGCTGATGGGGCTGACGTCGGGCCTTGCGTCGGCGCGGGTGTCGCTGGGGCGGATTTTCGAACTGTTCGATACGAAGGCGGAAGTGGTCGAGCGGGACGATGCGGTGCCGCTGGAGCGGGCGGGCGCGATGCGGTTCGAACAGGTGGCAATGCGCTATGATCGCGACGCAGTGTTGCGCGACATCGACCTGACGATCCCGGCTGGCAGCCTGTGCGCCATTCTCGGCCCCAGCGGCGTGGGTAAATCGACCATGGCGGACCTGATGGTGCGCTATCTCGATCCCGATGCCGGGCAGGTGCTGGTCAACGGCCGCGACCTGCGCGCCTATCGGCTCGACGATGTGCGGCGCGAGATCATTCTGGTCGATCAGTCGCCCTATCTGTTCAACGACACGATTGCGGCGAATATCGGCTTTGCCCTGCCCGACGTGAAGCGCGAGCAGATCGAAGCGGCGGCGCATGCGGCGGGGCTGGATGGCTTCATCGCCAAGCTGCCGCTCGGCTATGCGACGCGCGCCGGGGAGCGGGGCATGGCGCTGTCGGCCGGCGAACGGCAGCGGATCGTGCTGGCGCGCGCCTTGCTGCGCTCGCCCAGCATCCTGATATTGGACGAGCCGACTTCGGCACTGGATGGCGAGACCGAGCAACTCATCGCCGGGCGGCTGCGCGACGCACTGCCCGATGCGACGATCATCATCATCACCCACAAGCCCGCCATGGCGCGGATGGCGGATATGGTCGTCACCCTGGCCGACGGCCATGCGCGGGTCGAGCGGCACGGCGAAATGGCCGATGCCTGACCCGATCCGCATCGCCGTCATCGACAGCGGCGTCCATCCCGACCATCCGCATATCGACGCGGCGCGGCTGTTACCCGGCTTTGCCGTGGCGCGCGATGGAGCGGTGACGGCGGAGGATACGCTCGACCGGCTGGGCCATGGCACGGCGGTGACCGCCGCGATCATGGAGCAGGCTCCTGCTGCGCTGTGCCTGCCGATCCGTGTGTTTCACGATGGGCTGCGGGCCAGCGCGCGGGCGCTGGTGCGCGCGATCGACCTGGCGGTGGAAGCGCGGGTCGATATGATCAACCTTAGCCTCGGCACCGTCAACCCGGCGCACGCTCCGGCCTTTGTGGCGGCGGTGGAACGGGCCATTAAGGCCGACGTGCTGATCGTGGCCGCCCATGATACCGAAGGGCAGCCTTGCTATCCGGGCAGTCTGGATGGAGTTATGGGCGTCACCCTTGACTGGGACTGCCCACGCGAGACTTATGATGTGCGGGGCGGGATCGCCCATGCGTCCGGCCATCCCCGCCCGATCCCCGGCGTGGAGCAACGGCGCAACCTTTATGGCGTAAGTTTCGCGGTAGCCAATGTCAGCGGGATCGTCGCGCGGGACGGGCAGGTGAACGCGCTTAAGAACGATGTCGCCACGCTCGTCCCACAATAGACCGTCATTCCCGCGCAGGCGGGAACCCATCTCCCAACCTTGGACCTGCTGACCACGCCGGAGATGGATCCCCGCCTACGCGGGGACGACGAAGATTGAAGTCAGGCGATACCGAACCCCGCCACTCGCTCGACCATCCAGAAACAGCCGATGGCACCGACGGCATAGAGCGCCGCGACCCGCACCGGCGCGGCCAGCGAGAGAACGCGCAGGCCCGCCAGCGTCGCCATGATGGCACCCACGAACAACAATTGCCCCGCTTCGACGCCGATGTTGAAGAAGATAAGCGCGGGCAGTTTCTCACCCGCCTGCACGCCGAGTTCGCCCAGCGCCGTCGCAAAGCCCAAGCCGTGGAGCAGGCCGAACAGCGACACGACGGTCAGCTGACGGCGGAAGGCGAAGGCCTGTTCGCCTTTCCCGACCAGCAGCGCCTCACGCGCCATGAAGGCGATCGACAGGGCGATGGCGGCCTCGACCGGGGGAACGGGGACGTGGACCAGTTCGAAAAAGGCGACGGCCAACGATATGGAATGCCCGGCGGTGAAGGCGCTGACCAGCCAGAGTAAGTCCCGCCCGCGCGCCAGCAGGGCGAGGCAGAGGACGAACGCCAGATGGTCCCAGCCCAGCCAGATATGCCAGACGCCCTGGGCCAGAAATTCCGGCGCGATCTGCGTCAGCGCGCGTTCGCCGACGGCGGTTTCGCCCACCGGAACGGCGATGCCTTTCGCGTCGCCGGTCAGGCTGCGATCGACCTGGCTGCCCATGACATTGGTGACGAAGCGGCCGCCATCGGCCTTCCACGGCGTCTGGATGACATCGCCCGCGGCAAACGGGCGTTCGCACGCAAATTCATAGGCATATTGTGCGCGGCCGCCGCTGGATTGGCGCGTCATGGCGGTCTGGCGACAGCCCTGCGGCCAGACGATCGGCGCAGGTTGGCCTACCGTTTCCGGCACGGCGGCGGTGAATTCATAGCTGTTCGCGTCCTCGCCACGGGTCAGCGCGAAATCGGCCGACAGGAAGATGTCGGCCATCGCCGTGCCCGGCAGCAAGGCCGCCAGCGCGAGCAGGAGGGCGGCCAGACTATTCTTCCACATCATATTTCTCCTTGAGGCCAGACAGCGCCTTGTCGATGGCGGCTTCGCTATGGGCAATCATATAATCCTGCCGCACCTGGTCCTTGATCGCGGTGAAGGGGATCATGGCCGCCGGGATGCTCTCGCTCTTGCGCACGAAATGCCAGCCGCGTGGCGATTGGACCGGGCCGAACCAGCGGCCGTCCGGAGCGGTCTTGAGCGTGGCGACGAAGGGCTGGCCGAAAATGCCGCGCACCATCGAATCGCCATAGCGCGGAAAGGCGCGACCCAGCCAGAAGTCGTCGCTGGGGATGGTATCCCCGGCATTGAGCTGCGCCAGCAGCAGCGCCGGATCGGCGGGTTTCTGCGCCCGGTAAACCTGGGTGAAGCTGGTGCGCGGTTCGGCGCGATACTGCGCCAGATTATCGGCATAATGGTTGACCAATTGTTCGTCGGTCGGTTCGGGTGGGGCACCCGCGATCAGGTAGCGGACCTTGTCGACCAGCCGCTTGCGGGTTTCGCCGTCGGTCAGGTGCATGTTGCGGTCGATCGCTTCGCGGAACAGCAGTTCCTCGGCCAGATAGTCGCGCTTGATCCGCGCCTTGTCGGCGGCGGTAGCCGGGCGGCCGACGAGCATCTCATAGTCCCCGACCATCGCCTGTTCGACCTGCGGCGTGAAGACGACCGGCGGCTTTTGCGCGCGTTCGATGATCTGATAGCCACCGAACAGGGCGACGCCCGCGACCAGAAAGGCAAAGAGCGGATCGCGCATGGCTTTGCCGACACGGCTGCGCAAAGCGCGGCCAGGCGTCGCCCCCGCGCCGTCGCTGTCGATCCCCATACTCTCTGCCCTGCCCGCCATGGTCCCAACTCTAGGCGCAAGCGGCGCGCCCTGCCTACGTCAAATGACGCATACGGGGGATAGCCCGCTTTCCATAGCCTTGATGTCATCCAAAGTGCCGCAGTGCCACCACCGGCCTGCCAGGGGGAGACCTACACATCATGATCCGTTCCAGGCTGCTTATGCTTGCCACTTCCGCCTGCGCGCTGGCGCTGGCCTCCTGTTCCGGCGGCAGCGACAATGCGAGCGCGCCTGCGGGCGACAGCGTGTCGGTGGGCGTGCTCCAGTCGCTGACCGGCACGATGGCGATCAGCGAGATCACGGTGAAAAATGCCGAGATGCTGGCGATCGAGGAGATCAATGCGACCGGCGGCGTGCTTGGCAAGCAGATCAACGCCCTGGTCGAGGATGGCGCGTCGGACCCGTCCACCTTCGCGCAGAAGGCGTCGAAGCTGATCGAAAGCGATGGCGTGTCGACCGTGTTCGGCGGCTGGACCTCGGCCAGCCGCAAGGCGATGTTGCCGGTGTTCGAGCGGACCAAGAACCTGCTCTGGTATCCGGTGCAGTTCGAGGGCAACGAATGTTCGCCCAACATCATGTATTCGGGCGCACAGCCCAACCAGCAGGCATTGCCAGCGCTCGAATGGGCAGTGGCGCAGGGCTATAAAAGTTTCTTCCTCGTCGGGTCCGACTATGTCTACCCCCGCACCGCCAACCTGATCCTGAAAAAACATATCGAAAAGGGCGGGATGCAAGTGCTGGGCGAAGCCTATGTGCCCTTGGGCGGCACCGATTTTTCGGGCGTGATCGCCAAGATCGCGCAGGCCAAGCCCGCGATCATCATCAACACGCTGAACGGCGACAGCAATGTGGCTTTCTTCAAGCAGATGCAGGCCGCCGGGATCAGCCCCAAGACGATGCCGGTCATGTCCTTCTCTATCGGCGAGCAGGAAGCGCAGGCGATGGGTGCGGGGCTGGTCGAGGGCAGCTATGCCGCCTGGAATTATTTTCAGAGCCTGACGGGCGAGGCGAACGAGAAGTTCATCGCCGCCTATAAGGCGAAGTTCGGCAAGGATGCGGCGATCACCGATCCGATGGTCCATGGCTATCTGGACGTCTATGCGTGGAAGGCAGCGGTCGAAAAGGCCAAGAGCTTTGAGCCGGATGCAGTGCGCAAGGCGGCGGCATCGCTGGGCGGCTTTGCGACGCCGATGGGGACCGTCAGCTTCGCCGCGAACCAGAGCCTGGTGCAGAAGGCCTATATCGGCAAGCTGAAGGCCGATGGCCAGTTCGAGATCATCGCCGACAGCGGCAAGGACATCGCGCCGGAACCCTATGACGCGCTCGCCTTCCCCGGCAAGACTTGCAAGCTTTGAAGATGCGCCATTCTTCTCCCCTCCCTTTCAGGGAGGGGCCGGGGGTGGGTGCCGACGAAGTCGGCTGCGCTGACCCGACGGCTGGAGGCTCGCTTCGCTCGCTACCCACCCCTAACCCCTCCCTTGAAAGGGAGGGGAACAGGTAAATTATGGACGCCCTCTTCCTCAACCAGTTGTTCAACGGCGCGTCGCTCGCGTCGCTTTACCTGCTTGCCGCGCTTGGCCTGGCCCTCTCCTTCGGGCTGATGCGCGTGATCAACATGGCGCATGGCGAGATGTTGATGCTGGGCGGCTATCTCGCCTGGATGACATTGCTGGTGGTGCCGGGGGCGATGGGGATCATCCTCGCCATTCCGGTCGCCTTCATCGGTGCCGCGGCGATGGGCGGGTTGATCCAGTCGACGCTGATCCGCCGCCTGTCGGCCCGGCCGCTCGACACGCTGCTCGCCACCTGGGGTGTCAGCCTCATCCTGCAACAGGGCGCGCGTGACCTGTTCGGCGCAGTCGGCGTCGAAGTGCGCGCGCCCGAATGGCTGACGGGCAGCTTCGTGGCCTTCGGCGTCACCCTGCCATCGGCGCGGCTGTTCATCATCGCGATCGCCGCGCTGGTGCTGGGCGCGCTGGCGCTCGTGCTGCTCAAGACCCGCATCGGGCTGCTGGTGCGGGCAGTCAATCAGGACCGGATGATGGCGTCGGCGACCGGCATCGATGTGCGGCGGGTGGACCTGACCGTCTTCTGCCTGGGTTCAGGCGTTGCGGGTCTTGCAGGCGTCATGCTCGCGCTGCTTGGCCCGGTGACACCCAATGTCGGGCAAAGCTATATCATCCCCGCCTTCCTGGTCGTTGTGATGGGCGGGCTGGGCAGCATCGTCGGCACGACCGCGTCGGCGATCATCTTGGGGCTGTTCGCCGCGCTGGCGCAGATATTCGTCGATGTCAGCGTCGCGCAGATGCTGCTGCTCGTCTTCGTCATCCTTTTCATCCAGGTGCGCCCGCAAGGCGTCGTCGCCGTAAAGACCCGCCAACTTGATGCCTGATCTTTCCGCCCTCACTGCGCGCTTCGCGCCGATCAAGCCGATACTCCCCTGGCTGCTGTTGACGCTCGCCCTCGTCGCGCCGTTCGCGCTGTCCAGCTATGACCTCAACCTGCTCGCCCGCTTCATGGCGATGGGGATATTGGCGCTGGGCCTCGTCCTCATCTGGGGCCATGGCGGGATATTGAGCCTGGGGCAGGGGGTGTTTTTCGGCCTTGGCGGCTATGCCATCGCCATCCACATGAAACTGGCCGATCTGCCGGACGGCGAGATACCCGATTTCATGGTGTGGAGCGGGCGGGAAAGCCTGCCTCTCTGGTGGGAGCCGTTCACCAGCCCGCTCTTCACGCTGGCCGCGATCGTCATCATCCCGACGCTGGCCGGGGCGCTATTCTCCTGGGCGGTGTTTCATCGCCGGGTAGGGGGCACCTATTTCGCGCTGATCACGCAAGCGCTGAGCCTTGCCTTCGCGACACTGATCATCAGTCGGCAGGATGTGACCGGGGGCTTTAATGGCCTCACCGACTTCTACTCGATCTTCGGCGTAGGGCTGGCTAGTCCCGGCACGGGATCAGCGCTCTACTGGGTCACGCTGGCGGTGCTGTGCGTCGCGTTCATCGCGCTGCGCTGGCTGCTAGCGTCGCGTTTTGGCATATTGTTGCGTGCCTCGCGCGATGGCGAGAACAGGGTGCGGTTCCTGGGGTATAACCCGACGCCTTTCAAGGTCGCGGCCTTCGCCATCGCCGCGATGCTGGCGGGGATTGGCGGCGCATTGTTCACGCTGCATGCGGGTGTCGTGTCGCCTGCGCTGATCGGGGTCGTCCCCTCGATCGAGATGGTGGTGTGGGTCGCGATCGGCGGGCGCTATAGTCTGGCGGGCGCGATCGTCGGCGCGCTGCTCGTCAATCTGGCGCGCGATGCGGTGTCGAGCGCTTTCCCCGAATTGTGGCTCTATTTGATGGGCGCGCTGTTCATCTTCGTTGTGACCCTGCTGCCGCGCGGGCTTGCAGGTCTGGCCAAGGGGAAGGCGGCATGAGCGGTTCGGCGGTTTCCGAGCTGCTGCTCAGCGTCGATGGCGTCACCGTCGACTATAGCGGGTTCAAGGCGCTCGATGGTTTTTCGATGACGCTGAACCGAGGCGAGACGCGGGTCGTGATCGGTCCCAATGGCGCGGGCAAATCGACGCTGTGCGATACGATCATCGGCCGGGTGCGGCCGAGCGAAGGGCGGATCGTCTTCAAGGGCGAGGACATCCAGAATCTGCCCGAACAGGCGATCGTCGGGCGGGGGATTTGCCGCAAGTTCCAGGCACCCGGCGTGTTGCCGACCTTGAGCGTGCGCGACAATCTGGCGCTGGCGGCGCGGCGCGACCGGCGCTGGTGGAAAAGCCTGGGCACTGGCATCCCGGTGGAAGAGCGCGCGGCGGTCGAAGAAGCGCTGGAGGCGGTGGCGCTCACCCATCGCGCCGATGTGGAGGCTGGCACGCTGGCCCATGGCGAAAAACAATGGCTGGAAATCGCAATGGTGATGGCGACGGGCGCGGAACTGTTGCTGCTGGATGAGCCAACGGCGGGCATGGGTCCGGCCGAAACGAGCCGCACCGCGCAATTGATCTTGGGGCTGGGGGATAGCCGCACCGTGCTGGTGATCGACCATGATATGAGCTTTGTCGAACAGCTCGCAGTTCCAGTGACGGTGATGCATCAAGGAAAGTTCCTCAAGCAAGGCAGCGTCGCCGAAGTGCGCGCGGACCCGGAAGTCGCCTCTGTCTATCTGGGTCATGCCGCATGAGCGCGCTGCTGGAGATTGTCGGCCTGTCGAGCGCCTATGGTCAGAGTCAAGTGTTGTGGGAGGTCGATCTAACGCTGGCGCGAGGGCAGGTGATGGCGCTCATTGGCCGCAATGGTGTGGGCAAGACGACCCTGCTGTGCACGATCATGGGGACGCAGGCGGTGACGGGCGGGACGGTCTGTTTCGACGGGCAGGACATCACAGCATTGCCCGCGCATAAACGATCGCGCGCAGGGATCGGCTTCGTGCCGCAGGGGCGGCATGTGTTTCCGCAACTGACCGTCATGGAAAATCTGGAGACCGGCCTGTCGGCACTGACCGGGCGGGGTAAGGGCGGGGCCAAAGTGCCGCCGCATATTTTCGATCTGTTCCCCAAACTGTGGGACATTCGTGGTCGGCCGGCGGGTTTCCTGTCAGGGGGTGAGCAGCAGCAACTGGCGATCGGTCGGGCGCTGGCGGGGGAACCAAGCCTGCTGCTGCTGGACGAACCGACCGAGGGCATCCAGCCCAATGTCGTACAGCAGATCGAGGCGGCTTTGGTCCATGTTCGCGATCAGTTGGACATGACGGTGCTAGTCGTCGAGCAATATCTCGATTTCGTCTGGCGCTTTGCCGACCGCTATTGCGCGATGCAGAATGGGCGGATCATCCGCCAGGGTGCGATTGCCGACGAAAGCGCGAAGGATGTTGCGCATCTGGTGCAGATTTAGAGCCGGATCAACGCTTCGAGCTGGCGCAGCCTATCTGCGCCCGATCGACAAGGGGGGCCCAGTCCTGACTTCTGCCTGCCTGGTGGACCGACACTGCTTGTACCAGTGGCCATCGGCACCACGATTGTAGCCAGCGCGGCTGTCGTTGCGCCCTTTGGCATGGCGGTCGACATGCCGCTGGAAATCTGGTTGATGCTCGGCTGGTCTATATTGGGGATCGGTCTGGTCGCGGTGCCACGACTGTGGCATTCCACCATCGCGCGGTTTTAGCCGGGATAGGATGCGATCACTGGTCCCAGTGCCTTTTCCAGCGGGCCGAGCCAGGGCGCAAAATGCCGCCAGTGATCGACGCCATCGGTGAAAATCGGCCGACGCACCTGTTCGGAACTGGCGGTGCGCACCGCGCGCTCTGTTCGCCAGAAGGCAAGGCACGCCTCCTCGAACGGCAGGCCGAGATAGTCCAGCAGCCGCTTGACTTCACCCGGCGTGTCGGCGACCATATGTTCATAATGGACGCGGTGGACATGGCCGGGCGCGGCGGCATCAAACCCCGCCATCAGCGCGACATAATCACGATAGTAGCGGCCGATTTCGCCCAGATCATAGGTAAAGGCCTGACCACGCGCGAAATGCTGTTTCCAGCCTGAAAAGCAGCAACCCATCGGATGACGGCGCGCATCGATGATTTTGGCGTTTGGCAGAATAAGCCGGATCAGACCGACATTTTGCCAGTTGTTAGGCATCTTGTCGATAAAATGGGGCCGGTCGCTCTGGCGATGAACGCGCGTGCGATCGATATATTCCTCGCCGAGCCGCTGCCGGTCAGCGGGAGTGAGAGCCGCGATCATCGTCGCAAAATCAGGAAATTCGCCCTCGTCGACCCGTGATTGCAGGCGACTGGCAATGATCATCATCTCCGGCAGTTCCATCGTCCCTTCGACCCGGCTATGACTGGAGAGTATCTGTTCGACCAGCGTGGAGCCGGACCGGGGCAGGCCGACGATGAAAATGGGGTCGGATGCGGGGCAACCGCTCTTTCCCATTTGCATAAAGAAGGTGGTCGTGAAGCAGCACGAAGCGGCCTTCACCTCGGCGGCAAATTCATCGGCATCATAGGTCAACAGCGTCCGGCGCAGGCGGTTGCCGCGATCATAATGGTCAAAGGATGCGGCATAATCGCGCGCGTCCTCATACGCCTTGCCCAGCGAGAAATGGAGGTGGAAGATGTCCTCGCTTTTTGTAGCGGCGTCCAACGCCAGCGTGGCAAGCGCTTGTTCCATCGCCGCAACGTCCTGCGCGTCGAGTTTTACTGTCTTGAGGTTGGCTAGGCTCCACCAGGCTTCACCCATGGTCGGCTGATATTGTACCGCCTGCCGATAGGCGTGGATGGCATCGGCCTGCCGACCCAGCGTCTTGAGCGCATGGCCCAGATTTTGCCATAGTTGCGGCTGGTCTGGCTTGCGCGCCAGCAGGCCTTGGTAAATGGCGGCCGCCTGCGCCTGATCGCCTAGCCGCACCAGCACTGACGCTCGCAGCAGCGCATATCCGGGATTGTCGAGCGGCGACTGTACCAATATCTCGGCATGAGTGAGCGCGTCGGTCAGGCGGTTATTCTGGAGCAGCAGGCGGATCAGGAAATCGCGCGCCAGATCAAAGCCAGGGGCGATGGTGACGGCGCGTTCGACCAGCATCAGCGCGGCACTCATGTCCCCACGCCGCCAGTGGACTTCGCCAAGCAACCGGATGGTGGCGGGATCGTCGGGCAGCCGCACCAGCCTCGCATCGAGAATCGCCGCTGCCTCGTCAAGACGCCCTTCATTCATCGCTATCGCCGCTTCGAGCAGATCGCGGTCGCGCGAAGATGCGTGGATACCGGACAGGTCGGCGTGCCATGCATCGCCGGTTCGGCCCAGCTTGCGTAGCTCACCCGCCAGTAGGAACCAGCCGCTTGCCACGCCGGGTTGCTGCCGGGTCAGGCCTTCCAGCGCAGCTATCGCCTGCGCGCTGTTGCCGGTTTCACTCGCAGCCTGCGCCAGTTCCCACAGCAGCGCGGGGACGGTTGGCTGGCGTTGAGCAAGGGTAGCTAGGCGCAAGCGCGCGGCTTCTGGCTGGCCCAGCCGTCGCAGCGCCTGGGCAGCGAGAAATTCCGCGGGCGGAAGGCCGGGAGCCTGACGCAGGATCGCTTCGGTCTGCGCCAATGCTTCGTCCGGTTGCGTGGTCAGAAGCCCGGTGGCCTGCGCGAGCGCATCCTTTATCAGGCGGGTAGCTTCCATAGCGGGTTTTGCGTCCTTTCTCGTCTGCACAATGAATAGTATGTTGCAGTCGCGCAATAAGCGACACAATCAAGAGGCCAAACAGCAAAATTAGACTGTTGACTCCTACAAGCGTTACAGCATTATCGATTCTTGACAAGCGTACGGAATGGCGAAGTCAGCAGGGGAATAGATATAACTTGATGATGCAGCACGTAGGTGCGGCAGGTCTGGAGGCGTATGTCGTTTCCGGTCGCTGACCTTTGCTGCGCTTGCGAACAGAGAAAGCTAATCGCCTTTAGCGAGCATGATGCAATGCGTCACAATCACGCGGGGATACCGCGATTTGGGAGAGTGGAGGGCATCTTTTCAAGGGGGAGTCCAACACCATGAAGATTCAGTCTCGCCGACTTTCGCAGTTTGTGAAGATATTGGAGGTGACAACCATATTGGCCGGTTTGGGCGCAGTAGGCATGGCACGCGCCGCCGATGCCGTTGCAGATCCCGCGCTAGCCGCGCCGGTCGATGAGGCAGGTGGCGGCCTGACCGAAATCGTTGTTACCGCGACCCGCAGCGCGCAAAGCATCCAGAAGGTCCCGATCTCCATGCAGGCGCTGGGTGCCGAGACGCTGGCGGAGCGGCAGGTCAAGGGTTTGAGCGATTTCGCCGCACTGCTGCCGTCGGTCTCGTTCGAGGGTATCGGGCCGGGCCGCAACACCGCCTTTTTCCGCGGCATCGTGCCAGCAGGCGGTGCCTATGCCTCGGTTGGCTATTATCTCAATGACATTCCCATCACAGGCACCCAAGTGCCCGACATCCACGCCTATGATCTGGAGCGGGTCGAGGCGCTGGCCGGGCCGCAGGGCACGCTCTATGGTGCGGGATCACTGGCAGGCACCATCCGCATCATCACCAACAAGCCCAATCTCGACAAGTTCGAGTTCGGCTATGATGTTGAAGCCAATAAATATGGCAAGGGCGACTTTGGTGGCCAGTTGGAATCCTACATCAACGTCCCGCTGAGCGACACGATGGCGGTGCGCGCCATGGGCTATTACCGGCGCGATGGCGGCTATATCGATAACAAACCCAATAATGGCCTACTCAACAATGGCGACCCTGCGGTCTATACGTTGGGCGATAACAACCCGGACACGTTTTACAATCTGAGCAACGCTGCCATTGCCAAGGATGACTATAACAGCATTAAGGAATTTGGCGGTCGCCTGCAATTGCTTTGGGAACCGACTGATGGCTGGTCCGTCGCGCCGGAAATCACCGCGCAGAAGCAGGTTGCCAATGGCTATTTCGGCTTTGATCCGCGCGTCGGCGATCTGGAAGTGCATGATTATGACCAGACTAAGAATGACGATCGCTGGTACCAGGCAGCGCTCAGCATCCATGGCCATATTGGCGACTGGGACATCGTTTCGGCGACCGGATTTTTCAAACGCAGGATGCGGACGCTAAACGACTATACTTATTATACAGTTACGTATGATGGGTTCGGTCCTGGCTATGAAAGCTATTTGCAATTTTTCGACAATTGCACGGGGGCGAACGCCGCGCAGAAATGCGACCTGATCAACCCGACACAATATTATCATGCCGATTGGCATCGGAACAAATTCACGCAGGAATTACGGATATCGACGCCCAAGGACTGGCCCTTGGACATCACGGTCGGCGGCTTCTACCAGCGCCAGAAAAACCAGTCGAATACCTCCTACGCCATTCGTGGCCTGGACACGATCACCGGCTTTACCCAGACTGGCGGTGGCGATGTTGCAGGCGGGTTGATCGGCGTGCCGGCTATGTACGGCATCGATTATAATGAGGATGGCATACCCTTCTTCGATACCAGCAATGTCGTTAATCCGCTCGGCAATCCGCTCGGCACCATGGTGTACGGTACGCCGGCGGTGAAGGGTGATGCCTTCTACTTCGTCGAGCAGAACCAGCTCTATCATGACAAGGCGATTTTTGCAGAAGGCCATTACAACATCACGCCGACATTGAAGCTAACCGGCGGCATTCGCTATTTTTGGACGGATTTTGCGGTCAAGGGTTTTGCTGGTGTGGCGGGGTCCGCCGCCAATAGCGTGACGTCCTATTATGTTCCGACCGGGACGATGGGTTGCCCGACACCGTTGCCGGCCGAGCGCCTGCAATGCTTGAATACAAACTTCCGCGCTGCTGACCAGACGGGCCGATACAAGGAAGATGGCGAGACGCACAAGGTGGCGCTCGACTGGCAGTTCCAGCCCGATAAGATGGTCTATTTTAACTATTCTACTGGCTTCCGGCCGGGCGGATTTAATCGGCCATTGCGCATCCGTAATTTTGGTCCCGTAGACGTGGCCCCGTTCCAGTCTGAAACGCTCTCCAATTTCGAGTTGGGCGTTAAAACGACATGGAACAATATCTTCCGCTTCAATGCGGCGGTCTATTACGAAAAGTGGAATAATATCCAATATGGTGTGGTCGTATCGGGCGCGCAGGGCGCAGGCATGACCGGCAATGCGGGCAAGGCGGTAGTCAAAGGTATCGAATATGATGCCGACCTGAAGCTGGGTAAGGTGACGATCTCGACCTCCGGTGCCTATAATGACGGCAAGCTAAAAGGCAGTTTCTGCAATTTCGCGTTGGACAAGACGACATCGTCCATCTCTCAATTGTCGACCTGCACGCTTTTTGATGAAAATGGGGATGTTGCGGTCGTCCCTGATTCCGATCCCCCAACCCCGCAGGTCGCCGCCGCCAACGGCACTCGTCTGCCGCGGCAGCCAAAGTTCAAAGGCACTACCTCGATCCGCTACGATACCTATATGGGCGATTATAGCGCCTATATTCAGGGCGCTGCCCTGTATCAGACCGGCGCGACCCAGGATCTGAATGTTGCGAGCAACACTTTGCTGGGCAACACGAAGGGCTTTGTCAGCTTCGATTTTTCGGGCGGCGTCAAGAAGGATAGCTGGAGTGTCACGCTGTTTATCCAGAATGCCTTTGACAAGCGTGGGCAACTGACCAAAAATACCTTCTGTTCGATCGACTTCTGTTCTGGGTCATCGCGCACCTTTGCGATCAAGCCGCAATTCTTCGGCATTCGCTTCGGCCAGAAATTCTAAAGGTTGGGGCTATGGCATGATGATGCCGCCGGTTCAGCGATCCGGCGGCATCTCGTTGCCTATTTGGCTTTAGAACTGCCTATTTCTGCCCTGGATAGAGCAGGCGCATGGCGACAGGCGCGCCACATTGGCGGATCGCGACCTCGACATAGCGAGCGCGTTCGGCCTTGAGCGAGGCGGATGTGAGCGCGAATTTGCGTTCATAGGCGACCTCATCCGCCGTGAAAGGCCGGGTCCCCTTGGGCACGCTGGCTCCGCCTAGGCCAAAGACCATGTAATTGACGAGGTCCGCAAGCTGCTGATTGTCGGTAATCCGGCTGTGCGCGATGTTGGGCAGGCGGATGAGATAGGCGCGCGATTGGGGCGTGCACATGAACCAGCCGACCCGGCCGCGTAGTTCGGGCAATTGCGCGGGCGCTGCGCTGCCCTGAATGCCATGGCACCCGCCGCAATGTTCGGCATAGTCGGACCGCGCCAAATCTGGGTCGCTGATCGCGGTGGGCAGTACGCCCATAGGCGGCAGCGCGGCGCGACCGATGCCGATCGCGCTGATCAGGATCAGCGACCCTAATAACAGCCTACGCATCGCCACTATATCCTAGCTGGCGGCCCCCACGAGTACCGCAGTCGAACAATGATATTCCATGCTGCTCGTGCCGAAACACCAGATCACGTCATTGTTGAGCTGGGGCATATAAAGCTGAGTTTCGCGGTCGGTATTGTCGCACCCACACTGGCCGCAGGCCGGTTTTCCGCAACAGTCGCGATAAGCGATCAGATAGGCCTTGCCATCGTCCGGGTTGATACAGGTGCCAACCCAGGAGACGGGCGATGGCTCCGAACCCGGTGGACAACTGTGGATGCCACCGCCGCAGCAGGTGCACAGCGCGCCGTCGATGGCACAATAGCGCCAATAATCGCACTTGGTGTCGTCCTTGGTCTGGGCATTTCGGGCAAAGCCAGTCTTGGCTTCGGGCGAACGGTCCGGCTTGGCCGCTTCGGCGCGGCTGACCGGCAGCAGCGGGAAGGCGGGTGCGGCGACCAGCGCGGCCCCTAGGCGCGATAGCATGGAGCGTCGTGATGTGCCCCCGGCCAACTTGCGCAACAGTCGTTCGCCCATGGCGTCGGCGTCGAACTTCTTCATGTCACTGACTCCCTATGTGCCGTTCAGGCCGCCTGTGCCTTTAACGATCCGATATAATCCTGCACGGTCCTGATCCCCATTTCATGGGCCACGACCAAGCTTTCCAGATGCTCGCGGCTGTTGACCAGTCCCTTGGACAGGATCGCCCCTTCCGCATCCAGCAGCACCGCATAGGGTAGTTTGGCAACGCCGAATGCCTGCCCCGCTTCGGGACCGTTGACGAACAGATAGGTCTCCAGCCCGTGCTGTGCGATCATCGCGCGTTGCGCAGCGGCGTCATCGTCGCCAATGAAGGTCAACGCGACACGCTCGTCACGGGCGAAGGATTTGGCCATCGGGATGATGCTCTTGCACAGCGGACATTGCGCCGACACGAACATCAGCAGGCGGAGCGGCACGTCATGGGTGTGGCCGCCGATTGTCACCGGCGCGCCATCCAGCGAGCGAGCGTCGACCTTGACCGTAGCGTCGCCGACTGCCGGGCCGCCGCTGGTGGTGAGCGCACCGGCAGGTGCCACCCGGATGTGGAGCACGCCGACCTGTCGTGCAACCGCGAGCAGGGCCACGCCCAACCCCAAGATCATGATCCATGACAGGATTTGCGAGAGGATGAGCGATGTCAGCATGGATGCTTATCTCCGGTGGGCGACGGGCAGCGCGATCAGCGCGCTGATGGAATTGCAGAGCAGATAGGCGAGATAGAGCGCAATGCCCCCGGCTATGGCGGTGCCGATATCCATCGCGCTGAGCAGCGGCGCGAGCAGCAGTCGCGGGGCCAGCAGAATGGCCAGCACGGCATTGCGAACAACCAGCGGCCAGCCAATCGGATGGCGCAGTTGCGACCGGCCACAGCCGCAATCGATCTGCGTACGGCCGCGCCTGATATTGATTGCCATCGCCAGCCCGAACACGGCCAGAAGCAGGATAGCCAGCATCACCGGCAAGGGCGCGAAGCCCAGGATCAACGCGCCGCCAATCAGGATTTCGGCAATCGGCAGCATCGTTGCGGCAGGCGCGATCAGCGCAGGCGCAAGCAAACGGTAATTGGCTATCACGCCGGGCAGTAGCGTTCGATGACGTAACTTGTTAACGCCAGCGATCAACAGGATCAGGCCAATGCCAACCGATGCCGCCAGTCCGGTGATTGCCAGCCCCAGCGGCATGGTCAGGACGGGTCCGCAACCGTGATGGTGCTGCCGCCGGCCTTTTCGATCTTGTGCTTTTCCTCGCCGGTGGCGACGTCGATGACAATAGCGCTGGCCTCTTCACCGTTCATGAACAATAGCGGTTTGTCGGTCTGCGATACCTCGATATTGTTCATCGGTTCCTTGAGCACCCGGCGCTTGACGACCTTTTGCGTGGCTAGGTCAACTTCCCACACCTCAGTGCCGGATGCCTTGTGCGACCAATATTCGCCCATGTGCATCAACACGAACAAATGACCGGACGGGCGGTGAAGCGCCATGGGCTGACGACCGCCCGGATACCAGTTCAGCTCCAGCGGTTTGGTTTCGCCCGGACGAATGCCCGCTGCCGCCTGGATGGAGAAGGGTGCCGAGATAGTCGGCACCGTGCCGAGTTTGGCCTGATAAATCTGGCCGGTATAGGTCAGGAAGGTCGTTTCCTTCTTGTGCTTATCATAGGTGAAATTGTCGAAGATCGGATCATCGGTTGCCGAGAAGAAAGGCGCGCTGTGCGTAATGCCCGCCTTGGTCCCCTTGATCGCCACGGTGGCGAGTGAACCGTCCGAGCAAAGCGCGGAGAAGCCGACGCCCGGATTAGGCATCAGGCTGGCGCAGCCGGGCAGTTCCACGGCGGTCACGAATTTGCGCTTGATCAGATCGACGATACTCACCCCGGAGACCGGGCTGAAATCATAGACAAAGGCGGTCTTGCCATCGTCGCTGACGATAAAATTATTTTTGCGCGACCCGATCAATATGCGGCCGGGCAGAGGAATTTCGGTAACGAGGTTCAGCGTCTGACTGTCATAGACCGACACCATATCCTGCCGCGTGCCGCGATCCCCCTTCGACCAGATGGTTTCGGCGACATAATAATATTTGCCAGCCGGATCGATCGCAAAGTCGGCCAGACGGCGGGTTTCGACCATGCCCTTCATCTTGCCGGTCTCGCCGTCGAAAATGCTGGTCCCCGCCATGTCCCAGCCGCCATCGACAAAGAACCAGGTCGGCTTTGGCGGGGTAATGGTCAGGACGTCGGACGTCTCCATTTCCAGGACGGTGCCGGTCTCGGCGGGCGCAGCCTGCGCGGCGGTGGCGAACAGCGCGCAGCCCAACGCAGTCGCGGCGAAAAATCCCCTAGCGGCGGTCCTTGGCATCTGGCGTGATCCCCCTTGATCGTGCGGACGGACAAATGGACTCAACGAGCCACATATCAGCGTCTGCGCAAAGATTGGATAGCTGTCCGATATTGGTCAAGCGCTTTGGAAGGAGGATCGGAAATATATTTTGCGTTGCAGCAATATGGCGCGATTGACCGGATTTTCGTAGCCTCAGGCAGTCTCTGCGATCAATCCTGCAAGGTCGTTCGATGTCACTGTCTTGGCAAGGTGGACGAACGACGTAGCCGCCAGCGCCGTGAAAACGGGCATCTTATGGCTCCAGGGTTTGCCGTGGCCCAGAAAGGGGGTTGATCCTTCCATCGACGCGCTGATGAACAGCGACACGCTATGCACTTCGTCGGCGGTAAGGGCCGGGTTGAGCACTGCGACATATTCGCCGATGACACTGTGGACCCGCTCATAAAAGGAGCGAACCCGGTCAGCAACGAAATCGCTGTGATTGGCCAGCGCCCATAATTCGGTGAACAAATGGGTGGTACGCTTGGTCTGGATATCGTCCAAGCACAGAATAACAACCCGTTTCAGTCGTTCCTCGGCCGCCAAGCCGGGCTTGCGCACCGTTTGGTCCATCATCGTGGCATAGGAATCGACCAGTTCGTCCAGCATTACCTGGATCAGCATTTCCTTGCGTGGGAAATGATAGCTGACATTGCCGACCTTCATGTCGCATCGTGCCGCGATCCGGCGCAACGTGAAGGCATCCGCCCCTTCATCGATTAATACCGCTAGCGCCGCCTTGAGGATTTGATCGACCGTTTCGGTCCCACGGGCATAGATGCCGGGGCGAGGAGGGGAGAGTATCATTTCAGTATCAGCCTTGAATTAGTCCTATCACCCAATTGGGGAGGCCGCTACCCTTTGCCACCATATTGGTCTAGCCTAGGGTCAAGGTTGGCGTGGCTAGACGGTTCCCGACAACCCGTTCGCTTGATCGCCTTGCTTGCTTGAAACCCATGGGATTCAGACCGTCGTCGGCATACTGCATTTCTAAAGGCCAGATTTGATGCGTATAGCGATTGCTTCCAGGGCGGACAGACGGTCGGCTGCTCTCTCGCAATCGACCATTATGCGATGGAAATCGTCAAAGCCTTGATCCGGCAAAGGTCGGACTATGAATTCATCGTAGCTGGAAAGCGCCCTCCCGGCGCGGCGGAGCAGATCAGGCTCTTTGCCACAGATCGGTCCAGCAGGCACATGATCGATGTCTTGGGTTATGTGTCGAAGGATGAACTGAACGACCTGTATAATCTGTGCAGCCTGCCAAAGCGATGGCCTGCGGTGTACCGAGGATCGTGTCCGACCAAAGGGCTCCGGACGGGCGTCGATCTTGAACGACGAACAGCGCGCCAAGCTTGCCAAAGTCGTGGAGGCTGGGGCGTCGTGCGCTGTCGACTGTGCGATCTGGCGCAGTAGATCCGAGACGAGTTCGAATTCTCGGTCATGCGTTACACGCTTGGGAGGGAGCTTCGAGCTTTGGGTTATCGCAAGCTTGCCGCGCGGTGCCGCCATCTTGGTAAGAAACCCGATGACATCACTATTTTTAGAAAGAGTTCGCTGCCCGCGTTGGCCAGCAAACCAAACTCACCCGGCGCTGGGTGAAGCGCGGCACGAGGCCATCAGCGCCAAAGGATCAACGGCGATCGTCGGCCTGGCTCTTCGGGGGGGGATCCGCCCCCACTGAAGGCAAGGCTGCAGGTATCTTCATACCCAAGTGAAATAGTGCGGCGATGAATATGCACCTTGACGAAATCGCCTTCCATGTCGCGCCGGGTACCCACGCCGTGCTCCTTCCCGATCTAGCCCTGCCCTCAATCGCCACGACGCCTTCGAGCGCACCTGCAAATGCCGCCATAAAGCGCGCAAACGCTGCTTCGAACGGCTCTGGATCAAGCAACCGGAATACCTGGCTGAACATGTCGTGGCTCGGTGGACCATGTTCCAGATCAACCACCTGACGCAGCACTTCCAGCTTTGCACGCGCAAATGCCGCCATGTCCGTACAGTCTTCGGCACTGCAGCGAGCGCGACAGAGAGCAGTTCAAGAAGATTGTGTCCGCGGATCATCCACCTCACCGGAAACCATCCATCGGTAGCCTCCAACTATCGAGGCTAACCAAGCATCCTATTCGATCAATCGTTCAAGCTCATATACGATTTTCCTTCCCTGCCAGGGGAGGATGCTTCACCGACTCAGAGTATCGATCGGTTTACTTCTATCTTACTTAGTGCCCGAACCGAAAGTTGTTGAGCAATACCAGCATGTTGTGATTCACACCTCTTTGCGAAGAGATGGAGTGA
>NZ_JAZDXA010000029.1:0-39261 GCF_040170545.1 Sphingobium sp. MK2 | reverse complement strand
GCCGTGCGCTCGCCGCGCCGGGATACAAGGCGTTCAAGACGCCAAATGCCGATACGCTCTATTCCAACGCCTGGCTGGACCTGCGCGACGGTCCGGTGCTTTTTGATGTGCCGGATACAGGCGGCCGATATTTCACCGCGAATTTTCTCGACATCTACGGCAACGCTACCAACATCAGCGCACGAACCCATGGCACGAGTGGCGGGCGCTATCTTGTTGCAACGACAGACTGGAAGGGTGACGTACCGGAAGGCGCGACTCTTTTTCGCGTAACAACAGCGTTTACATGGATCCTGCTGCGGGTTTTGGTGCAGGAGAAAAAAGATGATCTGCACGTGGCGAATGCACTGCAGGACAAGTTTCGCCTAACACCGATGAGCCCGCCCTCTTTGTCAGCCAATTTCCCCGACGGGCACGATCAAAGTGCATCTGGATTCATGCGCGTTCTTGATTTCGTGCTGCGCACCTGCGGCCATCCCATGCGCGAAGATGCTCTCGTCAGTCGCTTCCGTTCCATCGGGATCGCTGGCCACAGCCGGGTTGATGATATACTGGCAGATCAGTCCCTGCGGACGGGCATTGATCAGGGCTTCGCGGAGGCGCGAAAAGTCATCGACGCCTCAATGGGGCAGAACGGGAAACGGCTTGGCGCGTGGTCGCAGCCGACTGATATCGGCCGTTATGGATTCAACTATCTCTATCGATCGGCGGTAACGACGCTTGGCACCGGGGCGAATGTGATTGAGGAGAACCATCCCTTCACTTCGTTCGTCGATTCAGCGGGCGCACATCTCGATGGCTCGTTGGGCGATTACCGCTTGGTGCTTTCTCCACCACCGCCCGCCCGCTTCTTCTGGTCGGTAACAGCTTATGACGCTGCCACCCGCGAACTCTATCCAAATGCACTTGGCCGCTACATGGTCGGCGACCGAACGCCTGGCCTCAAGCGCGGGAAAGATGGATCAGTTACGATCCTGTTCTCCCACCGGCCTGACGCGCTTGGAAAATCGCCCAATATCCTCCCAGTTCCGGCTGCCCCATTCTATGTTGCGATCCGCGCGCAGGGACCGGAACCCGCCTTGAGTAACGGCGAATGGCGTCCAGCCGCCATTGAAAAGATCCCAGGTGTATTGGACAGGCGGAAATGAGAATGAGCGGTCTTTTTTGCGGGGCATTGCTGTCCGTTATCGCACCAACAGCCATGGCGGCGCAGGACAGCGCCATGGAAAACGCAGCCGCCAATGTTGAGGCGAAGATCGAGGATATCGCCTACCGTGGCTATATCTGGGGAATGCCGCTGGTTGAGGCAGCACTTATCCGCAAGCGTTTCACCCAAGGCCAATCTGCTAGCGACGTTGGCACGCCGATCAATCGGTTTAAACATCGGCGCCTGTTGTCCGGCCCGGAGATGCGTGCCGGTGTGGGGCCGAACAATGACACCATTTATTCGTCGGCTTGGCTGGATCTGGCGCAAGGCCCGCTGATCGTCGCGGCACCGGATTTTGGCAGCCGCTACTATACATTCTCGATCAATCTTGCGGACTCGTCTTCCGACCAGTCCTTTGGCCAGCGCACCCATGGCTGGCAGTTGCCGCCACTATTTCTGCATGGGCCGGGCTGGCATGGCACCGTTCCACCTGGCATGGTCGATGTGCCCGTTTCAACGCGCTATGTGGGCGTTGCGGGCCGCATACTCGTCCGGTCTCCGGCGGAATATGCCGAAGTCCACGCCCTTCAGGACAAACTCGCCGTGATCCGCTGGGTGGACTGGCAAAAGGGGATGCGTATTACAGCGCCCGCAGAAGAGCAGCGCGAACTGGTGCAAGGCCCGGACGGTACGCCGCCTGAACTGGCATTCTACTACCGGCTCGGCGCGGTTCTGCAGGACTGGTATATACGGCCGCAGGATAGAGCGATGATTGCCGATCTCCAGTCCCTTGGCATTACGCCCAGGCACGGGTTTCGGTCGGAAGACCTCTCCCCGGCCGCGCTTGCTGCCCTTGCGCGTGGTTTTGTACGGGCAAAAGAAGATGTGCGTGCCGCGTCGCTTCGACTGGGCGTGGAGTATAATGGCTGGACCACAAATTATCGCGGGCCACGTTTCGGATCGGACCATATGCTGCGCGCGGCAGTGGCCAAAGACCAGATTTTCGTGGCCGTCCCGGAGGAAGCGATTTACCCGATCGCGCGGGTCGATTCTGCTGGGCGCAGGCTTGACGGTGCCCATCGCTATCGAATCCATTTTTCTTCCGGACAGTTGCCGCCGGTCGACGCATTCTGGTCGGTTACGGCCTATGACGATGCCGGCTTCATGATTCCCAATGCCGCGACCCGATACTCGGTTGGTGACAGGACTGACGGTCTTGTCATGGGCAGGGACGGCAGTGTCACGATCGAACTTGGCGCAACGGCCCCTGCGGCGGGGCAAGCCGTGAATTGGCTGCCCGTCGCTCCAGATGCTCCCTTTTATGTGATGATGCGCCTATATCGACCAAGGCAGGCCGTACTCGACCGGACGTGGGTACCGCCGAAGATCGAGCGCATCGAACAATAGCGGACCTGTCGGATGTGACGGGCTACCGATTGGATGCCTTGAAAAACTATGGCCTTTGGTGGGTAGTCTTGATTCACTTCACCGACGATATGGCGGAGTTGATAATGGCAGGTCAGCCGGGTTTCTTCGATCTTTCAGACGGGTACGAAGCATTGAATGCGGCGGGCGATCCGATGTAGTGATTGGCGGTTGTCGTAGATTTCCAGGGGTTTCTAAAGTTCGTTGATTGCCGCATTGCGACCAAGTGTTCGTGGCAAGGGCGATCGTCCCCGTTCGACCCGGTGCTCATGTTTAAGATCACGGTTCCGCAGACGCTTTACTCGCTGTCGGACGAGGCTACCGAGTATCAGATCAAGGGCCGCCTTTGGTTCCAGCGCTTCCCAGGACTTAGTCTTGACGGCACGATGCCCAGCAACAGTGTCTGGCGGTTCGGAGAACGGCTCGTGCAGGCTAAAAGGCAAGCCGTTGCCTGAACACGGAAATTCACCGAGACGGATGACATTGGGGTGCTGTGAGCAGCACGGGTCAAATTTGTATCTCTAGCGAATTACAACAAAGTTGGTCCCGCGACGGCGGGAGAGGGCAAGGCGCGACATTCGCTTTGCCAATTGCCCCCGCCCCTACATCCTCCGCTTGACCCATTCCCTGTTGCAATGCAGCATTGCGTCCCATGGCGACTCTTTCCCCCTCCCCCTCCGCCCCTGCGATCACGCAGAATCCCGACATCCGCTTTCTGGGGCGCCTGCTGGGCGACGTGATCCGGGCTTATGGGGGGGAGAGCCTCTACAAGCAGACCGAATATATCCGGTCGGCGTCGGTCGATCGGGCGCGGGGGGTGCAGGGGGCGGACCTGACGGATACCGGGCTGGATGTGCTGACGCTGGATGACACGCTCAATTTCGTGCGCGGGTTCATGCTGTTTTCGATGCTCGCCAATCTGGCCGAGGATCGGCAGGGCATCGCCGCCGAGCCGGGGGCCGATGTCGCGTCGGTGCTGGCGCGGCTGGAGTCGCATGGCATTGGCCGCGAGGCGGTGCTGGACCTGCTGTCGCACAGCCTGATCGTGCCGGTGCTGACCGCCCACCCGACCGAGGTGCGGCGCAAGAGCATGATCGACCACAAGAACCGCATCGCCGACCTGATGCTGCTCAAGGATGCGGGTCGCGAAGAGACGGAGGATGGCGAAAATCTGGACGAGGCGATTTTCCGCCAGATCGCCTTGTTGTGGCAGACCCGCCCGCTGCGGCGCGAAAAATTGTTCGTCGCGGATGAGATCGACAATGTGCTGGCCTATTTCCGCGACACTTTCCTGCCGGTGTTGCCTGCGTTGTATGCGCGGTGGGAGCGGGTGCTGGGCGCGCGGCCGCAAAGTTTCCTGCGCGTGGGGAGCTGGATCGGCGGCGACCGCGACGGCAATCCCTTCGTTCAGGCGCCGCAGTTGCGCCACGCCTTGCAGCGCGGCTGTCAGGCGGCGATCGCTTATTATCTCGATGCGTTGCACGCGCTGGGCGCGGAACTCTCGCTGTCGACCGAATTGGCGCATGTGCCGCAGGCGGTGCTGGATCTGGCCGAAGCCAGCGGCGATGCTTCGCCCAGCCGGGGGGACGAACCCTATCGCCGGGCCATATCCGGCATCTATGCTAGGCTCGCCGCGACCTGCACCGCGCTGACCGGCACGCAGCCCGCTCGGCCCTCGGCGCTCAAGGGCGAGGCCTATGCGATGCCGCAGGATTTCCGCCGCGATCTGGTGACGGTGGCGCAGGGGCTGGCGAGCGAGGGCAATGGCGCGCTGTCGAGCGGCGGGGCGCTGGGCCGCCTGATCCGCGCGGTCGAGACGTTCGGCTTTCACCTCGCCACGCTCGACATGCGGCAGAATAGCGATGTGCATGAGCGGGTGGTGGGCGAGCTGCTCAAGGTGGCAGGCGTCGAGCCGGACTATGCGGCGCTCGACGAATATGCGCGCATCGCGTTGCTGCGTAAGGAACTGGCCAGCAATCGCCCGCTGGGGTCGCGCTTTTCGGCTTATGGCGAGGAAACCGCGTCCGAACTGGCGATCGTCCATGCCGCGGCGGAGGCGCATCGCACTTACGGCCCGCAATGCATCACCCATTATATCATTTCCAAGGCCGAAAGCGTGTCCGACATGCTGGAGGTCAATATCCTGCTGAAGGAAGCCGGGTTGTGGCAGGCGGGCGTGGATGGCGCGCCGCCGCAGGCCGCGATCATGGCGATCCCGCTGTTCGAGACGATCGGCGATCTGGAGGCGGCGCCCGCGATCATGTCCGCCTATTTCGGCCTGCCCGAAATTGCAGGCGTGGTGCAGGCGCGCGGCCATCAGGAAGTGATGATCGGCTATTCGGACAGCAACAAGGATGGCGGCTACATTACGTCCACCTGGAGCCTCTACAAGGCGAGCCAGGCGCTTGCGCCCGTCTTTGCCGATGCGGGCGCGGCGATGCAGCTGTTCCACGGGCGCGGCGGGGCGGTCGGGCGCGGCGGCGGGTCGGCCTTCGCCGCGATCCAGGCGCAGCCGCGCGGGACGGTGCAGGGGCGCATCCGCATCACCGAACAGGGCGAGATGATCGCCGCCAAATTCGGGTCGCGCGATGTCGCCATGACCAATTTGGAGGCGATGACCAGCGCCACCCTGCTCGCCAGCCTGGAGCCGGAGGGGATTTCGGAGCGGGACGCCGCGCGCTTTACCGCGGCGATGGATGAGCTGTCGAAAAACGCCTTCGCCGCCTATCGCGACCTCGTCTACGGCACGGAGGGCTTCAAGGAATTTTTCCGGCAATTGACGCCGATCCAGGAGATTTCCGGCCTCAAGATCGGATCGCGTCCGGCGAGCCGCACCAAGAGCAACGCGATCGAGGATTTGCGCGCCATTCCCTGGGTGTTCAGTTGGGCGCAGGCACGGGTGATGCTGCCGGGCTGGTATGGCGTGGGCCAGGCATTGGCCGGGTTCGAGGACAAGGCGTTGCTCGCCGACATGGC
Source organism: Sphingobium sp. MK2 (assembly GCF_040170545.1). Lineage (NCBI taxonomy): Bacteria > Pseudomonadati > Pseudomonadota > Alphaproteobacteria > Sphingomonadales > Sphingobiaceae > Sphingobium > Sphingobium sp. MK2. Next base: position 33,713 of record NZ_JAZDXA010000029.1, on the reverse strand, counting down.
GCAGCATTGGTCCTTCCTCAAATCCGCGCTCGCCAATCTGGAGATGGTGCTGGCCAAGTCGGACCTGGGCATCGCCGCGCAATATCTGCCGCTGGTCGAGGATCAGGGAATGGCCGACACCCTGTTCGGGCGCATCCGCGAGGGCTGGAACCAGACGCATGACGGGCTGCTCGCGGCGACGGGGCAATCGCGCCTGCTGGAAAAAAATGCGGCGCTGGAAACCTCGATCCGGCTGCGCCTGCCCTATATCGAACCGCTCAACCTGCTGCAGGTCGAGCTGTTGAAGCGCCACCGCGCGGGCGAGGATGATCCGCGCATCAAGGAAGGTATCGAATTGTCGATCAACGCCATTGCGACGGCGCTGCGCAACAGCGGCTAGAAAGCGAGAATCCGGGACGGCGGCAGTCCAATGCGCCGTCCCGAACCCCAGTCCCTGCCGCGGCAGGGATTGACGGGTGGAGCGAGCCGTTACGGCCCGCCCAAACCATTAGATCAGAATTTCGCGACGACACCAGCCATTGGGCGGATCGAGCGGAAATTACCCATGGTGTCAGCCTGCACCCGGAAACGGATGTTGCTGCTCATGGCCGAACTACCCATGTCGGCGGGCGAAAGTTCCACGCCAGCGCCATAGGTGGTGCCATGAAAGTCCGGGCTGTCGGGGCCGAGTGCGTCGAAATTGACCCACTTATAGCCGACCTTGCCGAAGATCATGCTGTCCTTGCCAGCCTTCACGCCGACGCGGCCCGCTGCATTATATTCCCAGTCGATGTCGCCCGACACGCCCTTGGACGCGCCACCTTCGACGCCGAGAACGATCGGCCCTGCGACATTATAGTTCACGCCAGCGACGCCTTCGACCATGCGGCCCTTATAGCCGACAGGCGGAATGCCTTCCTTGCCGGTTTCGCTGTCGAAATTATGCACGCCGCCCATCACGCCGACATAAGGTTCGAGGCGACGGGTAGAACTGCCATCGTCCTGCGCCATCGCGACGGCGGGAATGAACGACGCAGCGGCAGCCGCTGTGAAAAGCAGTGTCTTCATGGGGGTAACCCTTTTTCTATTGTTGAGGATAAGCGACGGTGTGGACCCGCCGGGTCGGCGCGAGCGCTCCAAGCGGCTGCACCAGACACGACATCAAATGGCCAGACCCGCCCGAAGGTTTCCTGAACAGAAATGGAAAATCGCGCAAATCGCGATTATGTGATGGAAAAAGCACGGTTTCTGTCGGCCAGATGAACGAAAGCCCGGATTTCTGAACGTCAGATAAACAGTGGACGGCAGGCCATATTTTCATTCACAACCAATTCAACCGCCCCGCGTTAGGTCAGTAGCATACAGAGATGAGGAGAAAGGCGATGACGGGCATCCGACATCGGTTACTGGCCACGATCGGCCTGATTGGCGCGCTGGCATTGGGTGGTTGCGGGTATAATGATGGCTTTGGCTATGGCGGTGTTAGCGTCGGCACCGGCTATTATGGCGGCGGCGGCTTTTACGGCGATGGCTATTATGGTCCCGGCGGTTTTTACCAGCCTGGTGCTTTTGGCGGATGGTATAATAATTTCTATTATCCGGGCAGTGGCTTCTATGTTTACGATCGTGGCGGACGCCGTCATCGCTGGAACGATGGGCAGCGTCGCTATTGGGAGGGCCGTCGTGTCGAACGCAGGGATGATCGCTGGCGCGGCCGGGAGAATGTCGGACAGGGCGAATGGCGTGGGCGCGGCAATGATGGTCGGCCCGGCAACTATGTTCGCCCACGGCCCCAGCCGGGCGTGGAAGGCGATCGCGGTCGCGGCCGCTGGCAGGGCAATAACGCCGTGCGTCCTTCGGATCAGGCCCGACCGCCCCGTCAGGGTGGCAGACAGATGAGCCAGCCCCGCCCGGAACGCAATATGGGCGTGCGATCCGCGCCGAACATTCGTGCCGATCGTCCGTCGCGCTCCAATAGCCGTGGCCCGGCCATGCGGACGCGCCCGAACTGATGCGGGTGTCGGTCAAGGCTATGCTGATACCGCCCCTCCTGCTCGTCGCGGCCTGCGATGGGCGGGAGGAAAGCGCGATCGACAATCTCGCCAATGGCGCGAATGTGGCCCAGGTGGAAAACAGCTTTCGCGCTGAGGCAATGGCGGTGCTGGAACCGCTCGATCCGCCAGCGCCCGGTACGCCGGGCGGACTGCCGGTCGATCCGGCCCCGCTTGCCGAAGAATCGATCGATCCCGACAGCGCGCAGGGCGCGGCGCAGGTCGTGCAGGGCTATTATGGCCTGCTGGAGGAAAAGCGGTTTGAAGATGCGCAGGCGCTGTGGAATCCGCGCGGCCAGATCGGCACGCAGGATGACGCGCATTTCGCGGCGCGTTTCAGGGGCTTTAGTGAGATTCACGCCAATGTCGGCGCGCCGTCCGAGCCGGAGGGTGCGGCAGGATCGCTCTATGTGACCGTGCCGGTTCAGCTTTATGGCCGGATCGCTGCCAACGGCAAACCCTTCTACGCGCTGCGTCAGGTGGTGCTGCATCGGGTCAATGACGTGCCCGGATCTACCGCCGAGCAGCGGCGCTGGCACATCGAACGGATCGGTGGCTACACCCCGCCGATCGAAGCAGCCGATGCCGCCAATGCAATGGCCGGTATATCCATGACCGACGGCATGGCAGGCCGAAGCAAAAAATAGCCCGCATATGTTTAAGGAAAGTCGAAGCCCGCCGGTCGGCAGAGCTTTCGACTTTCCTTAAACAGACAGCGCAATCAGATCAGGCGACGGTCGCCTTGACGATCTTGCCCGGCGTGCGCGGCGGCTCGCCCTTGGGCAGCGCGTCGACATGCTCCATGCCCGACGTCACTTCGCCCCAGACGGTATATTGACCGTCGAGGAAGGTCGCATCGTCGAAGCAGATGAAGAACTGGCTGTTGGCGCTGTTCGGGTTGGACGAACGCGCCATCGAGCAGACGCCGCGGACGTGCGGCTGGCGGCTGAACTCAGCCTTGATGTCGGGCAGCTTGGAACCGCCCATGCCGGTGCCGGTCGGATCGCCGCCCTGCGCCATGAAGCCGGCGATGACGCGGTGGAACACGACGCCATCGTAAAAGCCGTCCTTGGCGAGCGTGGTGATGCGCTCGACATGGCCGGGGGCGAGGTCAGGACGCAGCTTGATGACGACGTCGCCGCCACTGTCGAGGGCGAGGGTAAGTGTTTCTTCGGCCATGATGATCCTCTCTTGCCGGGGAAGGGGTAGTGGCCCCCATATAGAGGCTATCAAAGGGGATGGAAGATTGTTGTGGATAAGGCGTTCATTGCCGCCGCCCCATTGCAATTCCAGTGTGCATAGGCGAAAGCACCCCCATGATTCAGGAACCGGACAGTAGCGCGCGCCATGAGCGATCGCGGCAACATGGCCGATGCCCGGCCCGATGAAGAGCTGATCGACGCGACCGCGATCGATCAGGCCGAATCCCGTCATGACGAGGATGACCGGCTGAGACCCGAATATGTGACCGCCGTGCTGGACGCGGTGGAAGATGGCGACGCGGAGCGGGCGCGCGATCTCGTGTCGCCGCTGCACCCCGCCGACATTGCCGATCTGCTCGAACTTTCGCCCGCCGACCGGCGCGGCGCGGTGGCCGCAGCGCTCGGCGATCTGGTCGGCGCGGAAGTGCTGTCCGAACTCAACGATTATGTCCGCGACGACCTGATCGGCGATCTTGCGCCGGAACAGGTGGCGGGATTCGCGGCCGAACTCGACACCGACGATGCCGTCGCGATGATCGAGGATATGGACGATGCCGACCAGCAGGCCGTCCTCGACGCACTCGACCCCGAAGACCGCGCGGCGATCGAAAGCGCGCTGTCTTACCCGGAGGAATCCGCCGGTCGTTTGATGCAGCGCGACCTGGTCGCGGTGCCCGAACATATGACGGTCGGCCAGGTGATCGACTATCTGCGCGACCATGGCGACCTGACCGCCGATTTCTGGGAAATCTACGTCGTCGATGCGATGCACCGGCCGGTGGGCTATTGCCAGCTAAGCTGGATTCTCACCTGCCCCCGCTCGGTCGCGATGGCCGACCTGATGAAGCGCGAACAGACGTTGATCCCGGTCGATATGGACCAGGAGGAAGTGGCGCTGCGCTTCCAGAAATATGCGCTGATCTCCGCTGCTGTCATTGATGCCAGCGGACGGCTGGTCGGCATGATCACGGTCGATGACGTTGTCCACATCATTGCCGAGGAAGCCGGCGAGGATATTTTGCGCCTGTCGGGCGCAGGCGAAGGCGACATCAACGAACCGATCCTGATGACGGTGCGCGCGCGCCTGATCTGGCTGGTCGTCAATCTGGGCACGGCGATGCTGGCCGCGTCGGTCGTCGGCCTGTTCGAAGGGACGATCGAACGCTTCGCCATGCTCGCCGCGCTGATGGGCATCGTGTCGGGCATGGGCGGCAATGCGGGGACGCAGACGCTCGCCGTGGTCGTGCGCGCGCTCGCCACCAACCAATTGACCAGTTCCAATACTGTGCGGATGATAGGGCGCGAGTTCCGCATTGCGGCAACCAATGGCGCAACGCTCGGCACCTTGATCGCGGTCGGTTCCTATATGCTCTATGGACGGCTCGACCTGTCGCTGGTGTTCGGCGCGGCGCTGCTCATCAACAATATGGTGGCGGGACTGGCCGGGGTATTGGTGCCGATCACGCTGGAACGCAATAATATCGACCCGGCGGTTTCCTCCTCGGTTTTCGTGACGACGATGACCGACACGATGGGCTTTTTTGCGTTTCTGGGCCTGGCCACGCTTTTCCTGCGTTGAAGCGAGGCGGCATCCACCCCAGATCGCCCCTATGCCGCTGCACATCACCAAGATCGCTTTTCGCAGCGAAAGCCCCGCCACCTTGCGCGCCTGGCTCGAAAGCCAGCCCGGCGAAGCGCGGATCACCACCCGCTATCTGCCCAAGCGGGTCGAGGAAATGGCGGGCGGATCGCTCTACTGGATTCACGCCCATATGCTGGTGGGGCGCAGTCCGATCCTGGGGTTCGAGGAAACCGGGCAGGGCCGTCACTGGGTCCGGCTCGAACCCCGGCTGATCCCGGTGCGCGCTTCCCCCAAGCGCGCACATCAGGGCTGGCGCTATCTGGAGGACAAGGATGCGCCGCCGGACCTCGCCGATGGCGAGGTCGATGCCCGCGACGCCATGCCCCCGGCGCTGCTGCACGAACTGGCGAAGCTCGGTCTGGTCTAAAGGGCATAAGCATTTGAAACGCTGGACTTGTCCCTAGAAAGAACATAGCACGAACGCTATGGTTCAGATGTCCACTCGTCAGAAGCTCGAAATCCTGGCCGATGCCGCCAAATATGACGCCTCCTGCGCTTCTTCGGGCACGTCCAAGCGGGATTCGCGCGGTGGCAAGGGCATCGGATCGACCGAAGGAATGGGCATTTGCCATGCTTATGCCCCGGACGGCCGCTGCATCTCGCTGCTCAAGATATTGCTGACCAACAGTTGCATTTTCGACTGCCATTATTGCATCAATCGCAAATCGAGCGACGTGCGCCGCGCCCGCTTTACCGCCAAGGAAGTGGTGGACCTGACGCTCAGCTTCTATCGCCGCAATTATATCGAAGGGCTGTTCCTCTCGTCCGGCATCATCCGATCGTCCGACTATACGATGGAGCAGATGGTCGAGGTGGCGCGCTCCTTGCGCGAGGATCATGATTTTCGCGGCTATATTCATTTGAAGACCATCCCCGATGCCGATCCCGACTTGCTGCATCGGGCCGGACTCCATGCCGACCGGCTGTCGATCAATGTCGAACTGCCGACCGAAAGCGGCCTCAAGCGGCTTGCGCCGGAAAAGGACGGCACCCGGATCGAAGGCGCGATGGGCCAGATGCGGGCCGAGATGGAGGATAATGGCGACGCACGCCGCAAATATCGCCATGCCCCGCGCTTTGCGCCGGCGGGCCAGTCCACCCAGATGATCGTGGGCGCGGACGCTGCCGACGACCGGGCGATCATCACGCGGGCGAGCAGCCTCTATGATCGCCACCGGCTGCGCCGCGTCTATTATAGCGCCTTTTCCCCCATCCCTTCGCCCAGCGCCGTGCTGCCGCTCAAGCGCCCGCCGCTGATGCGCGAACATCGGCTCTACCAGTCCGACTGGATGATGCGTTTCTACGGCTATGATGCGAGCGAAGTGGCGGCGGCGACCGATGCGGCAACGGGCTGCCTGCCGCTCGACATTGATCCTAAGCTCGCCTGGGCGCTCAACCATCGCGCCATCTTTCCCGTCGACGTCAATCGCGCCCCGCGCGAGGCGCTGCTGCGGGTGCCGGGGCTGGGGGTCAAGGCGGTCGATCGCATCCTCGCCAGCCGTCGCCATCGGCGCCTGCGGCTAGACGATGTCGCGCGGATGACGACCTCTATCAAGAAGCTGCGCCCCTTTCTGGTGGCGGCCGATTGGCGCCCGGTGGCGCTGATCGACCGCGCCGATCTGCGCGCCCGCATCACGCCGCCCGCCAGTCAGCTCGAACTCTTTGCCTGACCACGACTTTTCCGGTTGCTTCCGAGTCGCGATCGTGGAATTCTTCGGCTTTCCGTCATTCAGGGGGTCGGGTCTTGGCGACGATGTTCGACAATCAGGCAATGGGCCGCAGCGGCGGCTTTGCGAAGCGGATCAGCAGCCATCTGGCGGCGGCGCTCGTGGTATTCTGTTTGTTGCAGATTTTCATCGTCGCGAAGATGGGCGGATCGCTGGTGCTGCACCTGGGCGTCATCGTCGCGATCGGTGGCTATGCGATCGCCGCGCGCGGGCTGGAACGGCGCTGGCAGATGCTGGACAATAGCAGCCTGTCGCGCAGCGGTTTGGCGCTGCGCTTTCGCCGTGACATCGTGCAACTCTGGGCCGCCAGCCTGATCGGCGCGGCGCTGTGGATTCCTGTCGCCATCATCTTTCGCGCCTTGTTCGGATAAAGCGAGCGGCCGGAGCCAATTCCCGTTCGCGTCGTTGTGATCCTTCGAACCAGGGAGGAACCAGCATGGCCGACATCACTATTTTCGATCGCCTGAAGCAGGATCATGACGCGCATCGCCAGCTTTTCGAGAAGATGGCCAAGGCGGAAAGCGACGACCAGCTCGAAAAACTGTTCGAACAATTTGCCGTCGAAGTGACCGCCCACGCTGCGGCGGAGGAGGAAACGCTTTACGCCACTATGTTGTCGCGCCCGGACCTGCGTGAGGATGCGCAGCATAGCGTATCCGAGCATAAGGAAATCGACGATTATCTCGAAGAGCTGGACGAACTGAAATTCAACGGCGAGGCCTGGCGCAAGAAATTCGCCGAGATGAAGAAGCGCTACCTCCATCATATCGAGGAGGAAGAGGAAGAAATGTTCCCGACCGCCGCCAAGGATCTGACGGCGGACGAAGAGAAGAAGCTCGGCGCGTTGTTCGCCAAGCGCAAGCCCGCCGAACTGGAACGCGCCCAGGCAGAGGATTAAGCGAGACACCATGCACCGCGTCGCCCTGACCGCGCCCGATGATATGGACGGTTGGCGGTCGGCGGCGCGGCGGCTGGCGATGGCGGGCGTCGATCCGGCGGATGTGGTGTGGCAGGTCGGCGACGCGCCCGGCGACCTGTTCGGCGACGCCCCGCTACCGCCCGACACCAAAAGCAGTGCCTTTTCTGTGCCGCGCAGCTTCGTCTCGCTGGCCGAGAGCGCGATCCTGCACAGCGACCCCAGCCGCTTCGCCTTTCTCTACGCGCTGCTGTGCCGCGTGCGCGCGCGGCCGGGCACCATGGAGGACAGCGCCGACCCGATGCTGGCGCGGGTGCAGGCGCTCGCCAAATCGGTGCGGCGCGATATTCACAAGATGCGCGCCTTCGTCCGCTTCCGCGAGGTGGAGGATGGCGATGGCCCACGCTTCGTCGCCTGGTTCGAGCCGGACCATCATATCGTGCGCGCCAATGCCGGTTTCTTCATGCGCCGCTTCGCCACGATGCATTGGTCGATCCTGACGCCTGAGGTCAGCATCCATTGGGACGGCACGACCTTGCGCGAAGGTCCCGGCGCCAGCCGCGCCGACGCGCCGCAGGGCGACCCGGTCGAGGCGCTGTGGAAGGGCTATTATGCCGCCATCTTCAACCCGGCCCGGCTCAAGACCGGGGCGATGCTGTCGGAAATGCCCAAAAAATATTGGCGTAACCTGCCCGAAGCCGAACTGATCCCCGACCTGATCGCCGGGGCACAACAGCGCGAGGCGGCGATGATCGCCACCGCCCCGACCCCGCCCAGACGCGCGAGCAACAGCGCGACCGCCTGGGATGCTTTGCGCGCCGAGGCCATGACCTGCACCCGCTGCCCGCTGCATCAGCATGCGACCCAGACGGTGTTCGGCGAAGGCCCGCTGGCCGTACCGCTGATGTTCATTGGCGAACAGCCCGGCGATCAGGAGGATCTGGCCGGGCGCCCCTTTGTCGGTCCGGCCGGACAATTGTTCGACGCGGCGCTGGTGCAGGCGGGCGTCGATCGCGATCAGGCCTATGTCACCAATGCGGTCAAACATTTCAAATATGAACAGCGCGGCAAGCGCCGCATCCACCAGACCCCGGTGGCGGGCGAGGTGCAGGCCTGCCGCTGGTGGCTGGACCAGGAGCGCGCGATCCTGCGCCCGCGCATCATCGTCGCATTGGGCGCGACCGCCGCGCGCGCAATGCTGGGCAAGGCAGTGACGATCAGCGCGACGCGCGGCACTGCCATCCCGCTGGAGGATGGCGCGGAAGGCTGGGTGACCGTCCACCCCAGCTATTTGCTGCGCCTGCCCGACGAAGACCGGCGGGCGGAAGAGCAAGCGCGCTTCGTCGCGGACCTGGCGATGATCGGCGATCGGCTGCGCGTCTTGACCGCCGACTAAACCCTGTATTTTTGCGGGCCGCACGCCTAAAGGCCTTGCGCGAACGCATCCGTCCGACCCGCAACCTAGAAAGCCCCGCCATGACCGACTATCCCATCAAGCGCGCCCTCCTGTCCGTGTCGGACAAAGCGGGGCTCATCGAACTGGGACAGGCGCTGGGCAAGCATGGCGTCGAACTGGTGTCGACCGGCGGCACGGCCAAGGCGCTGCGCGACGCGGGCCTGACCGTCATGGATATTTCCGACCTGACCGGCTTTCCCGAAATGATGGACGGCCGCGTCAAGACGCTGCACCCCAAGGTGCATGGCGGCCTGCTCGCCGTGCGCAACAACCCGGCGCATGTCGCGTCGATGGACGAACATCAGATCGGCGCGATCGACCTGGTCGTCGTCAACCTCTACCCCTTCGCCGCGACCGTGGCCAAGGGGGCCGCGCGTGACGAGATCATCGAGAATATCGACATTGGCGGCCCCTCGATGGTGCGTTCGGCGGCCAAGAATCATGAAAGCGTCGCGATCGTCACGGATCCTGCCGACTATGCCCGCCTGATCGCCGAAATGGACGAAAAGGGCGGCGCGACCAGCTATGATTTCCGCCGGATGCTCGCGGCCAAGGCCTATGCTGCAACCGCTGCCTATGACTCGATGATCGCCAGTTGGTTCGCCTTTGCTGATCAGGGCGTCACCTTCCCCGAAACGCTCGCCGTCGCCAGCACGCTTGGCACCACGCTGCGCTATGGCGAAAATCCGCACCAGTCCGCCGCCCTCTATCTGCCCACCAGCCCGTCGGCGAACGGCATTGCCCAGGCGACCCAGATCCAGGGCAAGGAACTGTCCTATAATAATTATAACGACGCCGATGCCGCGCTGGAGCTGGTCAGCGAATTTCGCGATGGCCCGCCGACCGTGGTCATCGTCAAGCATGCCAATCCGTGCGGCGTCGCCACCGGCGCGACCCTGATCGAAGCCTATGAAGCGGCGCTCGCCTGCGACAGCGTGTCGGCCTTTGGCGGCATCATCGCCGTCAACCGCCCGCTCGATGGCCCGACCGCCGAAGCGATCAGCGGCATCTTCACCGAAGTCGTCGCCGCGCCCGACGCCGATGATGCGGCGCGCGCCATCTTTGCCAAGAAGAAGAATCTCCGCCTGCTGCTGACCGGCGACCTGCCCGATCCGGCGCGGACCGGCTTGCAAATCAAGAGCATAGCAGGCGGCCTGCTAGTGCAGAGCCGCGACAATGGTCAGGTGACGCGCGACGCGCTCAAGGTCGTGACCAAGCGCGAACCCACGGAACAGGAACTGGCCGACTGCCTCTTTGCCTGGACCGTGGCCAAGCATGTGAAGTCCAACGCCATCGTCTATGCCAAGGGCGGCAGCACCGCAGGCGTCGGCGCAGGCCAGATGAACCGCCTCGAATCCGCGCGCATCGCCGCGTGGAAGGCGAAGGACGCGGCCGAAAAGGCAGGCTGGAGCGAGCCGCGCACGATCGGCTCGGCGGTCGCGTCGGACGCCTTCTTCCCCTTCGCCGATGGCCTGCTGGCCGCCGTCGAAGCCGGGGCGACCGCCGTCATCCAGCCGGGCGGATCGATCCGCGACGATGAAGTCATCGCCGCTGCCGACGAAGCGGGTCTCGCCATGGTCTTCACCGGCATGCGCCACTTCCGGCATTAATCGTTAAAGAGGCCGGTGCGGCACGAACGGGCCAAGCCTGTTCACAAAGCTATGACACGGGTGCGAAGACATTCCCTTCGCACCCGCAAAATAACGGTTTTCCGCCACTTTTTGTCAACTGGCCCCTTTTCAAAGGCACCGGCGAGGCTTATTTACAGGGCGACCCTATTTCCACGCAGATGTGGGGCTGAAAAAAACAAAATGTTCGACAGGAGAATAGGATGAACAAGAAGATGTTGGTGGCATGTGCCGCCACGATCGCCTTTGCGCTGCCCGGAGTGGCAAGCGCCGGCAGCAATGACATGGATGTAATCGTCGACGGCCATGCCGGCACGGAAACCCGCTCGCTCGCCGTGTCGGTCGCCGATCTCAATCTTGCCAGCACCAATGGCATGCGCCGTGCCGATTCGCGCGTGACTCGTGCGGCCAAGCAGGTGTGCGGCTTCGTCAATGGCTCGATCCTGCCGGTGACGGAAGATTATCGCACCTGCTTTGGCCAGGCCATGGATGGTGCGCGCAGCGACCTCAGCACGCTGGCCCAGCGGCAGAGCTGATCTTTGCTTTCGCCCTCCCCCACGAAGGGGACTGCAGGGGGCCGTTCCGCATCAGCGGGGCGGCCCTTTGTCATGGGTCGGCGCATAGCGCAGGATGATTACCGGCCATTAACCAGTCCTTAGAAGATTTCCTTCACTCCCGATGCGACGAAAGACTATCGGGGGAATAGCCTGCCATGCTGCGTACCGACCAACATGTGGACGTCGCCATCATCGGCGCTGGCCCGGCCGGCCTGACCGCTGCCTATCTGCTGACGAAGCAGGGCTATAGCGTCACGGTGATCGAAAAAGACCCGGTCTATGTCGGCGGCATCAGCCGCACGGTGGAGCTGGACGGCTTCCGCTTCGACATTGGCGGGCATCGCTTCTTTTCCAAATCGCAGCAGGTGGTCGACCTGTGGAACGAGATATTGCCCGACGATTTCATCCAGCGCCCTCGGATGAGCCGCATCTATTATGAAGGCAAATTCTACAGCTATCCACTGCGCGCGTTCGAGGCGCTGTGGAATCTGGGCGTCTGGCGCTCGACCCTTTGCATGGCGAGTTTCGCCAAGGCGCGGCTTTTCCCCAATCGCAACGTCCGCTCCTTTCAGGACTGGACCGTCAACGCCTTTGGCCACAAGCTCTTCTCCATCTTCTTCAAGACCTATACCGAAAAAGTGTGGGGCATGCCGTGCGACGAAATGTCGGCCGACTGGGCGGCGCAGCGGATCAAGGGCCTGTCGCTGTGGGGCGCGGTGGTCGATGGTCTCAAACGCTCGCTCGGCCTCAACAAGAAACCCAATGACGGCATGGCGACCAAGACGCTGCTCGAAACCTTCCGCTATCCGCGCCTTGGCCCCGGCATGATGTGGGAAGCCGCGCGCGACCGCGTGGTCGAAGGTGGCAATCGGGTGCTGATGGCGCACAGTTTCAAGCGGCTGGAACAGGAGCCGGGCAGCGATGGCTGGCGACTGGTGGCCGAAGGGCCGCAGGGCGATGTCGTCATCACCGCCGCCCATGTCATTTCGTCCGCACCGATGCGCGAACTGGCCGCCCGCATCCATCCGCTGCCTGCGACGCTGCCCGAAGCGATGGACCTCAAATATCGCGACTTCCTGACCGTCGCCCTGATGGTGAAGGGGGAGGATATTTTCCCCGACAACTGGATCTACATCCACGACAGCAAGGTGCAGGTCGGCCGCATCCAGAATTTCCGTAGCTGGTCGCCCGAAATGGTGCCGGACCCGACGCTCGCCTGCGTGGGCCTGGAATATTTCTGTTTCGAAGGCGACGGGCTGTGGTCCTCGACCGATACCGATCTGATCGCGCTGGCGACCAAGGAAATGGCGCAGCTTGGCCTGTGCAATCCCGACGATGTCGTGGGCGGCGCCGTGGTGCGGCAGGAAAAGGCCTATCCCGTCTATGACGACGCCTATGCCGCCAATGTGCAGGCGATGCGCAGCGAACTCGAAGCGCGCTATCCCACGCTGCACATGGTCGGGCGCAACGGCATGCACCGCTATAATAATCAGGATCATGCGATGATGACGGCGATGCTGACCGTCCGCAACATCGTCGCGGGCGCGCGCGTCCATGACGTCTGGTCGGTCAATGAAGACGCCGAATATCATGAGGCAGGCGATGAAGGCCAGGATGCCGACACGCAGGCCGCACTCGCCAGCACCCGCGCCGTGCCGTCGCGGCTGAAGGCTGCCTGATCCGATGATCGACCGGCTGCGCGTGCTGGCCATGCTGGTCGTGCGCGCGACCTTTGCCCGCTATCTGCTCGCGAGTATCTGCGCGCTGGCGAGTGACATGGCGCTGTTCCTGGCGCTCGACCAAGGGCGCGCGCCGCCTTTGCTCGCGGCCTTTGGCGGTTATGCCGGGGGGCTGCTGGTCCACTGGATCATCAGCATCCGTTTCGTCTTCGACACCGGCACGGGGCCAACCCATGCGCAACGCGCAGGCTTCGTCGCGAGCGCGTTGCTCGGCATGGGCCTGACCCTGCTCCTCGTCGGTGGTCTGAGCGCACTTGGCCTCGCCCCAGCGCTTGCCAAGCTCCTCTCCATCCCGGTGAGTTTCCTGACCGTCTATGCCATCCGCCGCCATGCCGTCTTTGCCCGCGCCTGATCGTAACCGGGCGGCGCTGCTGGCGCTGCTTGGCTGGCTGCTGTGCAGCGCGGTGATGCTGTGGCTGTTTCGCGCTGATATGGCGACGCTCGGCTTTCGCGATCCCGATGATGCGATGCGGCTGGTGCAGGTGCGCGACTGGATTGGCGGGCAGGCTTTCTGGGACGTATCGCAACATCGGGTGAATCCGCCGCTGGACGGCCCGATGCACTGGTCGCGCATCGTCGATCTGCCGGTCGCGGCATTGATCCTGTTGCTCACGCCGCTTTTTGGTGCCGCCCATGCGGAATTGCTGGCCTGCGCTATCGTGCCATTGCTGCTGCTGGGCGGACTGGCCGCTGCGGTGTTTGTGGCAGCACGGCGAATTGCGGGGAGTGCCGCAGCGCTGCTCAGCGTCGCCCTGCTGCTAACGGCCCCCAGCATATTGGTGCAGTTCACGCCGTTGCGGATCGACCATCATGGCTGGCAGATTTTGCTGGCCGCGATCGCGCTGTGCGGCGCGACCGACGACAGGCCAGCGCGCGGCGGCATCGTCGCTGCTTTGGCGCTGGCGCTCTGGCTCCAGATTTCGAGTGAAAGCCTCCCCTATGTCGCGCTGTTCGGCGCGGCCTTCGCGCTGCGCCAGTGGATTGCGCGCGGTGAGGCGCCCCGCTTCATCGCTTTCGCGCTCACCCTGGGCGGTGCCGCGCTCTTCCTCCTAGCGCTGCTGCGCGGACCGAATGCCGCGCTTGCCAGCCATTGCGACGCGCTGTCCTATGTCTATGTCTGGCCGCTGGTTGCCTTGGCGATCGCCACGCTCGCGGCCGCCCGCCTGATCGGTACCGCCACCGCGCCCAACCGCTTCGCTATCGCGGCGACCGGCGGCGGCGCGGCGCTCGCGACCTTTGCCCTGACCAGCGGTCCCTGCCTGTCGGGCGATCCGTTCGCAGCGCTTGGGCCGCTCGCCTATAAGCTCTGGTATCTTCAGGTGATGGAGGGCCGCCCGATCTGGGAACAGAGCCTGTCGATGCGGGGCGTCATCCTTTTGCCGCCGCTGCTTGGCCTTGCCGCATCGCTCCTCGCCGCACGCAGCGCGGAGCGGGAGGCACGGATGCGCTGGCTCCTGATCGCCCTGTTGCTAATAGGCGCGACCGGCGTAGCGATGCTGGTCATGCGCGCTCTGTCGGTCGGGCATGTTCTGGCCCTGCCCGGCATCGCCTGGTTGTTGATCGCCCTGTTCCAACGCATCCAGACCGCGCGCACCGCCTTGCTGCGGGTCAGCGGATCGGTCGCGCTGGCGGCGCTGACCCCGGCGGGCCTGTGCGCCCTGTGGACGGCGCTGGCCAGCAAAGCCGAGCCGGCCGATGCCCAGGCTACCAACTGCCGCGCCGCGACCGTCCTCATGCCCCTTCGCGCGATGGCACCCGTCACCCTTTTCGCGCCGCTCGACCTGGGGCCTGACATTCTGGCGCAGACCCGCCACAGCGTCATCGGCACTGCCCATCATCGCAACGCTGTCGGAATCACCACGGTCATTCAGGCCTTCGTCGATCCGCCGGATCAGGCCCGCGCTATCATCGCCCGGACACGCGCCACCTATCTCGTCACATGCGATGGCCTCAACGAATTGCGGCTCTATGCCAAAACGAACCCCGCAGGCCTAGCCGCCCTGATCGCCAGCGACTCGCCGCCCGCCTGGCTGGAACCGATCCCTACGAAAGGCGCGTTGCGCCTCTACCGCATCAGGCCGGAATGAAGCGCATCGCCACGCCGTTCATGCAATAGCGTTTGCCGGTCGGCTTTGGCCCGTCATCGAACACATGGCCCAGATGCCCGCCGCAGCGCGCACAATGGACTTCGGTGCGCGGATAGCCCAAATCGAAGTCGCGGCTGGTGCCGACCGCCTTGGGGAGCGGTGCATAGAAGCTTGGCCAGCCGGTGCGGCTATCGAACTTGGTCTTCGAACTGAACAGTTTCTGGTCGCAGCCCGCACAGGCGAAAGTGCCCGCGCGCTTTTCCTTGTCCAGCGGACTGGTGAAGGGACGCTCGGTCGCCTGTTTGCGCAGCACATTATAGGCGAGCGGCGATAATCGCTGGCGCCATTGCGCATCGGTCAGGGCGAAGGGATAGGCCGCCTCCGCCTCGCCGACGCCCAATCGCCAGAACCCCAAAGCCACCGCGCCGGTTGCGATCCCGCCCAGAATATGCCGTCTGTCCATCGCGCGATCCTATCTGGCTCAGCCTGTCGATGCCCTGAACAACTGTTTCCACCAGCGCCCGCCCGATTGCATCACATGGCGGCGGAACAGCAGCACGCCAACGCGGATGATCAGCCCCACGAACAGCGCCTGCCAGACGATCGCCAGCAGATGCGGCCATAGCGCATCATCCTGCGCCGCGCGCGCGATCATGGTGAAGGGCGAACTGAACGGGAATATCGCGGCGGCAATTTCCGGGGCCTTGCCCATATGGTCGATCGCATAGCTGGCGAAGAAGAAGATCATCATCTGCCCCATGGTGACGGGCATGTTGAGCGTCTGCACCTCGCGCACCGTCGCCGCCTGTGCGCCGATGCCTAAGAATAGCGAGCCGAGCAGCGTATAGGCCATGGCAAAATAGATGACCGCCAGAGCCAGGAACACCGGCCAGCCGACCGCTGGCATCGGCACCGCCGCACCATTGCCCCCCAGCGCCAGGAAGATCGCAAAGGCCGTCCCGCCCCAGAAAGCGATACCGACAAAGCTCATCGCCAGCATCGCCATCAGCTTGCCTAAGAAGATCGCGTCGATCGGCACGGCTGCGGCCAATATCTCGATGATCTTGTTGGTCTTTTCCTCGACCAGATTGGACAGGATCATGCCTGCCAGCAGAATGGTGAGGAAAAACATCACGATCTGCGCGACCCGGCCGATCTGCAAGCGCCCCTGCGCCTGCGCGCCGTTGCTGGTGGCGACCTCCTCGCGCCGCACCTGCACCATACGCAGCGTGTTTTCCGCTTGGGCCGCACTGGCGATCAGGCTGAGGTCGCCCTGCAGCCGGTCCAGATCCTCCGCCTTGCCGGTCAGTACCGGCCGCGCGACTGTGCCCGACAGGATCGCCACCACCGCCGAATCCGCCCGCGCCAGTTGCTCGCGCGGCGCGGGCGTCGTCGGCACCCGTCGCAACCGCACCAGCGCCTGGTCCCCCATCCGCTCGGTCAGCCGATCATGCGCCCGCTCCAGCCGCACCGTCTCGCTGGCGGGCATGGCGATGCCGACCACGGGACGGAGGTCGGTGCTGGAAATCTTGTCAGTGAATCCGGCAAAAACCATGCCGATCAGGATCGGCAGCAACGGTCCCAACAGGAACAGGATGAAGGTGCGCGACAGCACGACAGCGGTGAAATCCCGCCGCGCGATCACCAGAGCGGCGCGCCACATCTCCCTCATGCCCCAACCTTCTTCATACTAAAGCCTCCCGCTCGGCATCATCGCGCATCTGTTGCGCCGCCGCCGCGCCCGCAATCGCCACGAAGGCATCATGCAGCCCTGGTCGCTCGATCGACAGGCTTTCGATGCCCGCATCGCCATCCAGCAAGGCGCGGAGCAAGGGCTCGATCCCGCCATCGGGCAGCGCGAAATGCCACGCCCCTTCTTCCTGTGTCGCATCGCCCGGCAACGCGGCCCGCCACGCGCCATCGCGCGCCCGCGTGCGCAGCCGCACCTGCGACCGCAGTTGCGCGCGCGCATCGTCCACCGTGCCCTCGAACCGGATGCGTCCACCCGCGACGATCGCGACCCGCTCGCACAGCCGTTCGGCATGGGCGATGACATGGGTGGAAAACAGCACGGTTACGCCCCGCTGCGCCTGCTCGCGGATCAGCCGCTCCAGCTTCTCCTGGTTGATCGCGTCCAGCCCCGAAAAAGGCTCGTCCAGCACGATCAGGCGCGGTTCGTGGATGATGGTGCCGAATAATTGCACCGTCTGCGCCATGCCTTTGGACAATTGCCGGATCGGCTTGTTGATCGCCGCGCCCATGCCATGGCCCTCCAGCATTGCGCGCGCCCGCACCCGCCCCTGCCGCAGCGGCAGCCCACGCAGCGCGCCCATGAAGGCAATCGCCTCATAGGCCTTCATCGAGGGATAGAGCCCGCGCTCTTCGGGCAGATAGCCGACCTGCCGCGCCATGCGCAGCGGTTGCTCCGCGCCCAGCAGGCGGCGATGCCCCTCATCGGGATCGATGATGCCGAGCAAGGTGCGCAGCAGCGTCGTCTTGCCCGCGCCATTGGGGCCAAGCACGCCATAGATGGTGCCCGCGGGCACGGCGATGTCGACCCCGTCGACCGCGCGGAAGCTGCCGAAAGTCTTGACAAGGCCATGGCCTTCCAGGGCATAGGCTGGAGCGGGAGCAAGGCCCGGAGTGTCGCCGTTCATGCCCTTGTGATAGTCTGGACCCGTGGCCGTGCAAACCGAAACCTTGGAGCAGCGCCTGAAAGGGCAGGCCGCGCAATTGGGCTTCGCCATTTGCCGCATCGCGCCCGCCGATACCGCCCCGCAAAGCGCCGAACGCCTGCGCCAATGGCTCGATGCCGGCCATCATGGCGACATGCTGTGGATGGAGGAGCGCGCCGAACAGCGCGGCTCGCCCCAGGGGCTGTGGTCGGACGTGCGCAGCGTCATCATGCTGGGCATGAGCTATGCGCCGGGCCGCGATCCGCTGGCGCTCGCCGATGTGCCCGACCGCGCGCGCATCTCGGTCTATGCGCAGGGCAAGGATTATCACGACGTCGTCAAGAAGGCGCTCAAAGCCCTGGCCCGCTGGCTGGTCGATCAACAGCCCGGCGCGCTCAAGGTGTTCGTGGATACAGCGCCGGTAATGGAAAAGCCGCTGGCGCAGGGCGCAGGCCTTGGCTGGCAGGGCAAGCATAGCAATCTAGTCAGCCGCGACCATGGCAGCTGGCTGTTCCTGGGTGCCATATACACGGAGCTGACGCTGTCGCCAGACAGCGCGGAAAGCGACCATTGCGGCAGTTGCACCGCCTGCCTGACCGCCTGCCCCACCGACGCCTTCCCCTCGCCCTATGTCGTCGATGCGCGCCGCTGCATCTCCTATCTGACGATCGAACATAAAGGACCGATCCCGCACGAATTGCGCGCCGGGATGGGCAATCGCATCTATGGCTGCGACGATTGCCTGGCGGCATGCCCCTGGAACAAATTTGCCGACGCCGCCGCCGCCAACCGCGCCTTCCTTGGCCGCGCCGAACTCGCCGCCCCGGAACTCGCCGACCTGCTCGCACTCAACGATGCCGACTTCCGCGAACTCTTCTCCGGCTCCCCTATCAAACGCATCGGCCGCAACCGCCTGGTCCGCAACGCGGCGATCGCGGCGGGCAATAGCGGGGACGCACGCTTGCGGGGGCGGCTGGAGGCGCTGGTCGGGGATGATGATCCGGTGGTCGCGGAAGCGGCGGCCTGGGCGATCGGGAAGCTCAGGGCGTAGAGGCGCGGGCAGCCTTCTCCTGCCTTCAGGCTTGCAGACGGCGCAGCGCTTCCTCCCGGCCGATCAGCGGCAGCAGCAGGCTCATGTCGGGGCCGTGATCCAGCCCCGTCAGCGCGCGGCGCAGGGGGAGGAAGAGGGGCTTGCCTTTGCGGCCCGTCTCGCCCTTGAGCGCATCGGTCAGCGTGCGCCATATGCCTGCGTCGAAGGGGGCGTCGGTCAGGATGCGATGGGCGCTGGCCAGGAAGTCGCGGTCCTCTGCCGCCGGCGCGGGGGCGTCGATGGGGCCGGTGACGATCCGCCACCAGTCGGCTGCGCCCGCCACCGTCTCCAGATTGGGGCGGATCGCGTCCCAAGCGGTTGCGTCCATGCCGTCGGGTAGCCGCGCGGCGACTGCGTCATAGGGCAGGAGATGCACGATCTTCTGGTTCAGTCCCGCCAGTTCCGCCTCATCGAAGCGCGCGGGCGCGCGGCCGAAATGGGCGAAGTCGAAACTGTCGATCAACGGCTGCATGTCCGCGAACGGCTCGACCGGCTGGCTGCTGCCGAGCCGTGCCAGCAGCGACGCGATCGCCATCGGTTCCAGCCCCAGCTCGCGGAAATGGACGACGCCGAGCGACCCCAGCCGCTTGGACAGCTTGCCCTCCGCCCCGGTCAGCAGCGCTTCATGCGCGAAGGCGGGGAGCGGCGCGCCCAATGCCGCGAACATCTGAATCTGGGTCGCGGTGTTGGAGACATGATCTTCGCCGCGCAGGACGTGGGTGATGCCCATGTCGATATCATCGATTACTGACGGGAGCATGTAGAGCCAACTGCCATCGGCGCGGCGGATCACTGGATCGGACAGCAATTTGGGGTCGAAGCGCTGTTCGCCGCGGATCAGGTCGGTCCAGACGATCGGCTGATCATGATCCAGCTTGAAGCGCCAATGCGGGCGGCGGCCTTCGGCTTCATAGGCCGCGATCTCTTCTGGCGTCAGGCTCAGCGCGCCGCGATCATAGACCGGCGGCAACCCGCGCCCGAGCAGCACCTTGCGCCGCAATTCCAGTTCCTGCTGCGTTTCATAGGCGGGATAGACCTGGCCCGCCGCGTGCAACGCTTCGAACCGGCTTTCGTACAGCGCGAAGCGTTCGGACTGTTTGGCCGCCGCGTCCCAGCTCAGGCCCAGCCAGTGCAGATCGGCGCGAATCGCATCGGCATATTCGGGGCGCGAGCGTTCGAGGTCGGTATCGTCGAGCCGCAGCAGGAATTGCCCGCCCGACTTTTGCGCGAACAGCCAGTTATGCAGCGCGGCGCGGATATTGCCGACGTGGAGATGGCCGGTGGGCGAGGGGGCGAAACGGGTGATGACGGTCATGTGCTAGATCCTCAATTCCCGTTCGGGCTGAGCGAAGTCGAAGCCATTCCCTGAGCGCAGCGAAGGGCTTCGCCTTCGGCTCAGCATGGCCCTTCGACTTCGCTCAGGGCGAACGGGGAAATCATAATGTTCTGAACGCATTGGTGATCGGATAGCGCCGGTCGCGGCCGAAATTGCGGGTGCCGAGCTTGACGCCAGGGGGCGATTGGCGGCGCTTATATTCGGCGACATAGAGCAGCCGCTCGATCCGGGCGACGGTTTCGCGCTCGAAGCCGCGCGCAACCAGTTGCTCGACCGACAATTCCTCCTCGACCAGGCCGTAGAGGATCGGGTCCAGCACTTCATAGGGCGGCAGGCTGTCGTCGTCGCGCTGGTCGGCGCGCAGTTCAGCGCTGGGTGGCTTGCTGATCACCCGCTCCGGCATCACCGGGCCAGCGAGACCAAAGCCTTCGCCCAGCGTCGGAACATTTTCGTTACGCCAACGGCACAGGTCAAACACGGTCGTCTTATAGGCGTCCTTCAACACCGAATAGCCGCCTGCCATGTCGCCATAGATGGTGGCATAGCCGACCGACATCTCGCTCTTGTTGCCGGTGGTCAGCAGCATGTGGCCGAATTTGTTGGACAGCGCCATCAGCGTCAGCCCCCGGATGCGCGATTGGATATTCTCTTCGGTCAGGTCGCGTTGGCGCTCCGCGAACACTTCGCCCAGCATCGTGTCGAACGCGCCGACTGCCGGTTCGATGGGGATGCTGTCATAGCGCACGCCCAGCAGCCGCGCGCAGGCGACGGCATCGTCCAGGCTCTCCTGGCTGGTGAAGCGCGAGGGCATCATCACGCACCATACCCGGTCCGCGCCCAGCGCATCGACCGCAACAGCGGCGGACAACGCGCTGTCAATCCCGCCCGACAGGCCCAGCACGACGCCGGGAAAACGGTTGCGGTTCACATAGTCGCGCAAGCCCAGCACCATCGCATTGTAAATGTCGGCGGGCCGGTCATCCAGGACATGGCGCTCGCCGGGCAGGCAGACCCACTGGCCCGCCTGCTTCTCCCATGTCGTCAGCACCAGCGCTTCGTCCCAGTCGGGCATCTGATGCGCGATCGACAGGTCGGGGTTCATCACGAAGGATGCGCCGTCAAACACCAGCTCATCCTGCCCGCCGACGCGGTTGAGATAGGCGAGCGGCAGATTCGTCTCGCGCACCCGCGTCCCCGCGACGCCATTGACGCGGCGGTCATCCTTGTCGACTTCATACGGGCTGCCATTGGGGCTGATCAATATGTCCGCGCCCTGCGCCTTCAGATGCGCGGTGACGAAGGGGAACCAGATGTCCTCGCAGATCGGCACGCCGATCTTCACGCCCTTGAAGTCGATGGGCGCTGGTAGCGGGCCGGGCGCGAACAGGCGCTTTTCGTCGAAGGTGCCGTAATTAGGCAGCTCACGCTTTTGCCGGATGGCGGTGACTGCCCCGCCTTCCAGCAGGGCGACGACGTTGAACAACACGCCCTGCGCTGCGACCACGGTGCCGACCAGCATCGCCGGGCCGCCATCGCCGGTCGCCTGCGCCAGCCGGTCGAGTTCCTGATTGGCGCGTTCGACCAGCGCGGGCTTGAGCACCAGATCTTCGGGCGGATAGCCGATCAGCTGCAATTCGGGATAGACGATCAGGTCCGCATCCATCGCCCGCCCCCGCCATTCCAGCATCGCGTCGGCATTGGCGGCGAGGTCGCCCACCGACTGGGTCATCTGGGCAAGGGCGATCACGAGTTTGTCGGTCATGGCGGCCCCGTAGAGCATTTTGATGGCTGGCGCAAAAGCGCCTTTCCACCGCGACCCCGCGCCGCTAAAGGGGCGGCGTTTCACCCAGCGTCATCAATTCGTCACGCCTTTAATTATCAGGGGGTTTTGGCCATGAAGCTCATGACCGGCAATTCGAACAAGCCGCTCGCGGCCGCCATCGCCGACTATATCGAAATTCCCCTGACCGACGCCAGCGTCCGCCGCTTCGCCGATGAGGAAGTGTTCGTGGAAATCCACGAAAATGTCCGGGGCGAAGATGTGTTCGTGCTGCAATCGACCAGCTATCCCACCAACGACAATCTGATGGAATTGCTGATCATGATCGATGCGCTGAAACGCGCGTCGGCCAAGCGAATCACTGCCGTCGTCCCCTATTTCGGCTATGCCCGGCAGGACCGGAAGCCCGGCCCCCGCACCCCGATCAGCGCCAAGCTGGTCGCCAATCTGATCACCAAGGCAGGCGCCGACCGCGTCCTGTCGGTCGATCTGCACGCTGGCCAGATCCAGGGCTTTTTCGACATTCCGACCGACAATCTGTTCGGTGCGCCGGTCATGTCGGCGGATATCCAGGCGCGCTTTGGCGATCGCAACCTGATGGTCGTGTCGCCCGACGTCGGCGGCGTGGTGCGCGCGCGCGCGCTCGCTAAGCGGCTCGACAACGCGCCGCTCGCCATCGTCGACAAGCGGCGCGAACGGGCGGGCGAGTCCGAGGTGATGAACATCATCGGCGATGTCGCGGGGCGTTTCTGCGTCCTGATCGACGATATCGTCGATTCGGCGGGCACGCTGTGCAACGCAGCCTCCGCGCTCAAGGCCGCCGGGGCCGAGGATGTCGTCGCCTATGTCAGCCATGGCGTGCTGTCGGGCGGCGCGGTCGCGCGCGTCGATGCATCCGACCTGCTGGAACTGGTGATCACCGACACGATCCAGGGGACCGAGGCGGTGAACACCGCCCAGAAGGTCCGTCACCTGCCCATCGCCCCGCTGCTGGGCGAAGCGATCAAGCGCATTGCCGACGAAAGCTCGGTGTCCAGCCTGTTCGACTGACAGCATAACGCCGGGGCGGCAATTGCCGCCTTGCGCGATGCGGTGCCGCCCGCTATCGGGCTGCCGTCCGTAGCGCTCGCTTGAGCGCAACGGGCAAGATCGCGCCGGTGCCTCTTGATCGAGGCTTAAAAGGGAAGGCGGTGCGGATGGGTTACACCATCCAATGCCGTAGCTGTCCCTGCAACTGTAAGCGGTGAGCGTGATGTACACGGCTTTCCTTCCGGGGAAAGCAGCCACTGGACCGTCAAACGTCTGGGAAGGTCGTACATGACGCCATGACCCGCGAGCCAGGAGACCTGCCGGCGTTCTGGTCGCTCTTGCCTTGGTCCAGGGGATGGCCGCGGCACGGTAACTCTCCGTCTGAGCGACGACAGGAAGGCGGCCGGGGCCGCAACCGTCGTGGGACGCTGGGCTAGATATGCGCCGGTTCGTCGCCCTGCGTCGGCCGTCGATCGGCGGGCCATGCGCCTATCATCGACATGCTCCACCGCCCGATATCGCTCGGCGCGGGAGGAGACTATATATGGTTAAATACGGCATATCCCTGCTGGCGCTTAGCGCTACCAGCCCCGCTTTCGCCCAGGCCCCCGAACAGATTTCGGACCTGAGCGGCAATAGCACCCCCATCATCGTCACCGCCTCGCGCGTAACCAGCGAAGCGCGCGAAATCGGCAGCGCGGTGTCGATCATCACCCGCGCCGATATCCAGCGCAACCAGATCATCTTCCTGAAAGACATATTGCAGGACGCGCCCGGCGTGCAGACGACGGCCGACCGGCCCGGCCAGCTCACCAGCGTCCGCATCCGGGGATCGAACAATAATGAGATACTCTGGCTGATCGACGGTATCGAACTGGGCGACCCCAGCGCGATCAGCACCCAGTTCCAGGCCGATCATCTGACCAGCCGCGACATCGACCGGGTCGAAATCCTGCGCGGCAACCAAAGCTCGCTCTATGGCTCCGACGCGGTCGGCGGCGTCATCAATATCATCACCCAGCGCGCGACCGAAGAGGGGCTGCAGGTCAATGCCGAGGCCGAAGCCGGTTCCTATGGCATGCGCAGCGGCGGCGCATCCTTGCTGGGCAAGAGCGGCGCGCTCGATTTCCGCCTGACCGCCACCGGCTATCGCCATGACGGCCCTTCGCTCGCCGATCCGCGCACCGCCAGCCCCGCAGGGTCGGCGACCGAAAAGGACGAATATCGCCGCTACGGCTTTAGCGGCCGGGTCGGCTATCAGGCGACCGAGACCCTGTCGCTGCAGGCGATCGGCTATTGGTTCGATGCCTTTAGCGATCTCGACAATACGACGTCGGACAGCGACGATACCGCCAAAACGCGCGACTATGCCGCCGCGGGCCAAGCCAGCTACAAGAGCCTGGACGGCCAGTTCACCGCCGACCTGACCGCCAGCCGCTATGCCGCGCGCCGCCGCTATTTCGGCACCTGGAACCGGGCCGAAGGCGACCTGTTCCGTGGCGTGAAGGACGAACTGACCCTGGCGCTCGCCTATGGCGGCACCGGCCCCGTCAGCCTGGCCGCAGGCGGCAATTATGAGCGGGAGAAGACGACCCAGATCACCAGCTTCTCCGGCGCTTTCCCCGCCCGCGTCAACACCCGCTCGGCCTATGCCGAAATCGCGCTGCGGCCGCTCGCGGGGCTTACCCTGACCGGCGCGGCACGGGTCGACGACAATAGCCGTTTCGGTACGTTCGACACCTATCGCGGCACGCTGGCTTATGCGCTGGGCGCGCTCAAGCTGCGCGCCAGTTATGGCACCGGGGCCAAGGCACCGGGCCTCTATCAATTGTTCGATCCCACCTATGGCAATCCAGACCTTGAAGTCGAAACCAGCCGGGGCGGCGATGTCGGCTTCGATCTGGCGCTGGCCGAAGGGCTGACGGCTCAGGTCAGCTATTTCTTCACCCGCAAGACCAACGAGATCAACTTCGACGGCAGCCGTCCGCCCTTTGGCGGCTATGGCCAGTTCGGCCGCGCCCGCGCGGAGGGGATAGAGATCGGCGTCACCGCCCAGCCGCTGCCCTGGCTCGGTATCAGCCAGACCTATGGCTATACCGACCATGAAATCGATCGCGACATGGACGGTGTTTACGTTAACAGCGGCCGTCCGCGCTATACCGGCACCACATCGGTCATCCTGACCCCGGCGGAGCGCGCGTCGATGACAGCGCGGGTCCGCTATCATGACGGCGATTCGTCGGGCTTTGGCGGCGCGACCCAGGCCTATACGGTGGTCGACCTGCTCGCCTCCTATGGCATCACCGACCGGGTCGAACTCTATGGCCGCGTCATCAACCTGTTCGATAAATGGTATCAGGTCAGCTACGGCACCCAGACGCTCGGCCTGTCGGCCTATGGCGGCGTGCGCCTGAGCTTCTGATATGATCCCCTTCCCGCCATCAGACCCCATAAGGCAGGCTGCGCCTGGCCAAGGCCGGGTTGTTGGCGGGGAAGGGTCAGCGCGGCTTGACCGCGCGGGCGATGGCCTGCGCCGCCTGCACATAAGCGGGGCCGCCGCATACCGTCCACGCCTGCGGAATGGCGATGCGCGGGATGCTGCGCAGCGCGGGGTGGTGCAGCATTTCGGTGCCCTGATCAGTCACCGTCTGCGTCGCGCTTTCGATGATCAGATAATCGGGCCGCGACGCCACCATTTCCTCCAGGCTCATCTGCGACAGAGCGGGCTTGCCCAAGCGAGTCGCGAGATTGGTGACGCCCGTCCGCACCAGCAAATCATCGATCAGCGTGCCCGATCCGGTCAGATAGCCGCGCCGCTGATAATAAGCCGCGACCGGCGCGCGCGCGGGCCGGGGCAGGCGCGCCAGATCCGCCTCCATCCGCGCGATCAGCGCCTCGCCGCGCGCGGGATGCCCCACCGCCTGCGCCACCTGCCGGATCGACGCCAGGATGCTGGCATAATTTTCCGCCGATTGCAGGTCGAGCGTACGGAAGGGCAGGGTCTTGAACGGCGCGAGCGCCGGATGCCCGCGCGCGGGCAGGCCGATCACCAGATCGGGCCGCGCCGCCAGCACTTCCTCCGACGTGCCACGCAACATCGGCAGGCCGCGCGCTGCCTCAGCGGCCGCCGACATGTCAGGATCGCGCACATTGCTGGTCAGCCCGGCAATCTGCCCCCGGTCGGCCAGCGCCAGCACCAGTTGATCGGAACAGAGGTTCAGCGACACGATACGCTTGGGCACACCGCTACCCCGCTCGGCCGCCGCGCCGGGCAGAGCTATGCACAACAGGCAGGTGGCAAGGGCGAGCGAGCGCAAGATCATCATCGCGCTTCCATAACGCCCCGGTGCCGTGACACAAGCAAGCCCGATCGGACCCCATGCGCCTGACCCATGAACCGCCCGCGCCGCGCCATCGTGCGCTGATGCCGCTGCTGATCGCCGGGGTGGTGATCGTCGCGATCGCGTCGCTGCGGCTTGGCCCGGTGACGCTCTCGCTCGATCGGCTGCTGGCCGTGGTCATGGGTCATGGCGATCCGGTCGCGACCACCATATTGCTCGACCTGCGCCTGCCGCGCACGCTCATCGGCCTGCTGGTCGGGGCGATGCTTGGGCTGGCGGGGGCAGTGTTGCAGGGCTATTTGCGCAATCCGCTGGCCGAACCCTCGGTGCTGGGCGCGTCCAATGCCGCCGCGCTGGGCGCGGTCGCGGCGATTTATTTCGGCGTGGCGGGCTGGCACCCCGCCATGCTGCCCCTGCTCTCGATCGCCACCGGCCTGATCGCGCTGCTGCTGCTCTTCACTCTCGCCGGGCGCGCGGAAAGCGCGTTGACGCTGATCCTGGCGGGCATCGCCGTATCGACGCTGGCCGGGGCGGGGATCAGCCTGGCGCTCAACCTGTCGCCCAACCCCTTTGCGGCGATGGAGATCATGACATGGCTGATGGGGTCGATCGAAAATAGGTCGATCGATCATGTCTGGATCGTCCTGCCCTGCGTGATCATAGGCGGCGCGCTGCTGCTGATCGACCGGCGCGCGCTCGACGCGCTGACGCTGGGCGAGGATGGCGCGCGCTCGCTCGGCGTCGATCTACGCCGTACCCGCACCCGCCTGCTGCTGGGCGTTGCGATCGGCGTGGGTGGAGCGGTGTCGGTGTCCGGCTCGATCGGCTTTATCGGCCTCATCGTCCCCCATCTCGTCCGCCCGCTCACGGATCGCAGCCCGTCCGCCATCCTGCTCCCCTCGCTGCTGGGCGGCGCGATACTGCTCGTCGCCGCCGACATCCTCGTCCGCCTGATCCCCACCACCAGCGAATTGAAACTGGGCGTCGTCACCGCCTTCCTCGGCGTCCCCATCTTCCTGCTCCATCTGTTGCGGGAGCGGCGGACATGGTGACGATCCGGGTCGAAGGGCTATGCGCCCGGCTTGGCCGCCGCGCCGTGCTGCATGACATCGACGCAACACTCGCCCCCGGCGCGCTGATCGGCATCATCGGTCCCAATGGCGCGGGCAAATCGACGCTGGTGCGGGCCATGCTCGGCCTGATTGATACGACGCACGGCCGCGTGACGATCGACGGCCGCGCCATTGCCACCCTGCCGCCGCGCGAGCGTGCCCGCGCCATCGCCTATCTGCCGCAGGGCCAGACGCTGCACTGGCCGCTCAGCGTCGAGCGGCTGGTCGCGCTTGGCCGCCTGCCCCATCTTGGCCCCATGTCGCGCATCGGCGTGTCAGACCATGACGCCATCCGGGCAGCGATGGCCCGCACCGATGTTGCCCATCTCGCCGACCGGATCGCCACCGAATTGTCGGGCGGCGAGCGCGCCCGCGTCATGCTCGCCCGCGCGCTGGCGGTCGGCGCGCCCGGCCTTGCGGTGGACGAACCGCTCGCCGCGCTCGACCCCGGTCATCAGATCGACGTCATGCAATTGCTCGCGCGGGAGGCGCAGGCGGGTGGGCTGGTCATCGCCGTGCTGCACGACCTGTCGATGGCGGCGCGCTATTGCGACCGGCTGCTGCTGCTCGATCGCGGCAGGCTGGTCGCCGATGGCACGCCGGACGCGGTGTTGACGCAGGACCGGCTGCGCGCCGTCTATGGCATCACCAGCCGCATCGACCTTGCCGCCACGCCGCCGCTGGTCGCCCCGCTCGACCGCTGGACCGCCAGCGCAGACCATGGAGAATAAGATGCCCCCAGCCCCCTTCTGGTCCAGCCCCGCCGACTTCGACGCGGCGCTGCGCGCGCTGCCCGGTCCCGACACCGACGCCATCGCCGCCGCCGCCGCGCGGCAGACGCAGCTGACCAAGCCCGCCGGATCGCTCGCCCGGCTGGAGCAACTCGCGCTGTTCTTTGCCGGCTGGCAGGGGCGCGCGATTCCCGCGCTCGACCAGGGTCGGGTGCTGATCTTCGCGGGCAATCATGGCGTCACCGTCCGTGGCGTCAGCGCCTTTCCCGCCGCCGTCACCGCGCAGATGGTCGCCAATTTCAACGCGGGCGGCGCGGCGATCAACGCGCTGGCCGGTGCTGCGGGCCTCGACCTGCGCGTCGTGCCGATCGACCTCGACCGCCCCACCGCTGATTTCACGCAAGGCGCGGCGATGAGCGAGGCGGACTGCCTTGCGGCGCTGGCGATTGGCGCGGCAGCGGTGGAGCCTCACCTCGACCTCATCCTGCTGGGCGAAATGGGCATCGGCAATTCGACCGCCGCCGCCGCGCTCGCCGCGCGCAGCCTGGGCGGCAGCGCCGCCGACTGGGTCGGGCCGGGCACCGGCGTCGATGCCGACGGCATCGCCCGCAAGATCGCGGTCATCGACCGGGCGCTCGCCTTCCATGCCGACGCGCCGCTGACCCCGTTCGAAACGTTGCGCCGCGTCGGCGGGCGAGAGATCGCGGCGATGGCGGGCGCGGCGCTGCGCGCGCGGCAATTGCGCATCCCGGTGATGCTCGATGGGTTCATCAGCGGTGCGGCCATCGCCCCGCTCGCCGCCGCCCATCCCGCCATCACCGATCATTGCATCGCGGGCCATTGTTCGGCCGAACCCGGCCATGACCGACTGCTCCGCCAGCTTGGCCTTGATCCGCTGCTGCGCCTTGGCATGCGGCTGGGCGAAGGCAGCGGCGCGGCGGTGGCGGCCAATATCGTGCGCTCCGCGCTTGCCGTCCATGCCCAGATGGCGACCTTCGCGCAGGCCGGCGTGTCGGGCGCGGCATGACGCCTCGGCTGCTCCATCTGCTGCGCCACGGCGCGCCCGACACGCCCGGCCTGCTGATGGGCCGCACCGATGGCGCACCGACGCAGGCCGGGATCGACGCCTGCCGCGCCCGCGCCAATGGCCTTGGCATTGGCGCGATCATCAGTTCCGACCTTACCCGCGCCAGCGCCGCCGCCGACGCCATCGGCCGCGACCATGGCCTGCCCGTGCTGCTCGACCCGCGCTGGCGCGAGCTGGATTTCGGCGCGTGGGATGGCATGGCCCCCTCCGCCGTCCCGGCACAGGCCTTTGCCCGATTCCATGCCGATCCCGACGCCAACCCGCCACCGGGCGGCGAGCGCTGGTCGATGCTGGTGGATCGCGTTGCCGCCGCCACCGCCGCGCTGACCGCCGACTCCACCCTCATCCTCACCCATGGCGGCGCGATGCGCGCGGCCATCGCCTATCATTGCGGCCTGACGCCCGCGCAAAGCTGGGCGTTCGACCTTCCTTATGCGTCTTTGCTCTCGCTACGCCTGTGGCCCGGCCCGCAGCCTGCCGCGCAGATCATCGGGCTACAGACATGAAGGGGCTGGTCATCGCGCTCCAGTTCATGACCCGCCTGCCGATGCCGCGCGTCACCGCCACGACACAGGATTTCGCCCGGTCGATGCGCTGGTTTCCCGTCGTCGGCTTGATCCTCGGCGCGCTGATCGCCGCCGCATGCGGCGCGGGGTCGCGGATCGACCCCTGGGTTGGCGCGCTGCTCGGCCTGATCGGCTGGGTCGAGCTGACCGGCGCGCTGCACCTCGATGGCCTGGGCGACATCGCCGATGCTTCAGGGGCCGCGCATAAGGACAAGGACCGCCTGCGCGCCGTGCTGGCCGACCCCCATGTCGGCAGCTTCGGCGTCGTCGCGATCGCACTCCAGCTCCTCGCCAAGCTG
The DNA here is from genome assembly GCF_040170545.1 of Sphingobium sp. MK2. Lineage (NCBI taxonomy): Bacteria > Pseudomonadati > Pseudomonadota > Alphaproteobacteria > Sphingomonadales > Sphingobiaceae > Sphingobium > Sphingobium sp. MK2. The sequence goes on along the minus strand of NZ_JAZDXA010000029.1, from coordinate 3,683 downwards.
GTCCTGCTCCATGCCCTCATCGATCGTGACCTGCTCCCCGCGCTCGTCCTGATCCCCTTCGCCGCGCGGATCGCGCCGCTGTGGTGGACCCGCCTGCTCCCGCCGCTGCACGAAGGCCTCGGCACCGCCTTTCGCGGCGCGATCCGCCCGGTCGATCTGGCGTTCTGGGCCGCCGTCTGGCTGCTCGCCTGCTGGTGGATGCCCGGCCTGCTCGCCGCGCCGGTGCTGATGCTCGGCTGGGGCCTGTGGTTGCGGCACCGGATCGGCGGCATTTCAGGCGATGGCCATGGCGCGGGCATTGAACTTATCGAGAGCGGCCTGCTGCTGGCGGTGCTGCTATGATCGACCGCTGGCACTGGCATGGCGGCGGGCTTGGTGCGGCGCGCGCCTATTTCGGGGACGGCGATGCGCCGTGGATCGACCTGTCGACCGGCATCAACCCGCAGCCCTGGCCCATCCCGCCGCTGGCGATCGACTGGGCGCACCTGCCCGATGACGCGGCCCTGCGCGCGCTCGAAGCTGCGGCCGCCGCACATTTCGGCGTCGATCCCGCGATGGTCTGCGCCCTGCCCGGCACTGAGATCGGCCTGCGCCTGATCGGCGACCTGCTGCCCGGCCCCGCCTGCCATATCGCGCCCGCCTATCGCACCCATGGCGAGATGATCGACGGCAGCATTCCGCTCAGCCGCGCTCATCTTGCCGAGGCCGATGGCCAGACGCTAATCCTCGCCAACCCCAACAATCCCGACGGCCATCGCTTCGACCGCCCCACCCTCCACGATCTGCTCGCGCGGCGCGGCGAAGGCTGGCTGATCCTCGACGAAGCCTTTGCCGATGCCGACCCGGCCATCAGCTTTGCCGATCAGGTCGGCGAGGACCGCCGCCTGCTGGTCTTCCGCTCCTTCGGCAAATTTTTTGGGGCAGCGGGCGTGCGGCTCGGCTTTCTGATCGGCCCGCCCACGATCCTCGCCGCCGTCCGCCGCAAGCTCGGAGCCTGGCCCATTTCCGCGCCGGCCATCGCCATCGGCACCGCCGCCTATCGCGACCAGCCCTGGATCGCCGCGACGCGCCAGCGGCTTGGGCAACAGGCCGCTGCCCTCGACGCGCTGCTGGCTCGCTGCGGCTACCGCCCGATCGGCACCTGCCCCCTCTTCCGCCTGATCGAAGCCGACGACGCCCCCGCATTGTTCGATCGTCTCGCCCGCCGCGCCATCCTGACTCGCCCTTTCCTCGAACAGCCACGCTGGCTGCGCATCGGCCTGCCCGCCGATACCGCCGCCTGCGACCGGCTCGAAGCGGCGCTGCGCCATGGCTGAGCCGGTCGCGCTCGTCGCCCTGATGCTCGACGCCGCGATTGGCTGGCCCGCCTGGCTCTATGCGCGGATCGGCCATCCGGTCGGGCTGTTCGCGCGCCTCATCGACGCCTGCGAGGCGCGCTGGAACCGCCCGCACGGACGCGACGCCACCCGCCGCGCAGGGGGCATCGCCACAGTCCTACTCCTCCTGATCATGGCGGCGGGCGGTGGCTGGATCATCCAGACCGTCCTCCTGCGCCTGTGCGGCCCCTATGGCTGGCCGCTCGTCGCCCTGCTCGCCTTCCCCGCGCTCGCCCAGCGCAGCCTGTTCGACCATGTCCGCGCCGTGGCGCAGGCGCTTGCCGCAGCCGACCTGCCCCGCGCCCGCCAGCAGGTCGCCCGCATCGTCGGCCGCGACACCGATGCGCTCGATGCCAGCGGCGTAGCCCGCGCCGCGATCGAAAGCCTGGCCGAAAGTTTCTGCGACGGTATCGCCGCGCCGCTCTTCTGGCTGCTGCTGCTCGGCCTGCCCGGCGTCTGGGCCTATAAGGCGATCAATACCGCCGACAGCCTGATCGGCCATCGCGAGCCGCGCTGGCGCGACTTCGGCTGGGCGGCGGCGCGCAGCGACGATCTGCTCAACCTGCTGCCCGCGCGGATCGGCGGCGCGTTGCTCTGCATCGCGGGCGGCGGCGGATGGCGCATCCTGCGGCGCGACGCGCGCGCCCACGCCTCCCCCAATGCGGGCTGGACCGAAGCGGCTATGGCGGGTGCCTTGGGCCTGCGCCTCGCCGGGCCGATCGCCTATGATGGCGTCGCCCATTGCAAGCCGTGGATCGGCGATGGCAGGGCGCACGCCGATGCGGCGGATATTCAACGCGCGCTGCGCATCACTCTCCGCGCTTGCCTGCTGCTCTGGCTGATCGCGGGCCTGTGGGCATGGCTGGCATGAGGGGAAAAGGAGCATGACCATGGATCACAGCCTGCTGGTGCTGGGCGGCGCGCGATCGGGCAAGAGCCGCTATGCGCAGGCCCGCGCCGAAGCGACCGGCCTCGACCGCTGCTTTATCGCCACGGCGCAGGCCTTTGATGACGAAATGCGCGACCGCATCGCCCGCCACCAACAGGATCGCGATGCGCTGTGGCACACGATCGAAGCGCCGATGGCGCTGGCGCAAGCGATCCGCACCAATGCCGCGCCGCGCCGCGTGCTGCTCATTGATTGCCTCACGCTCTGGACCTCCAACCTGCTGCTCGCCGATCGCGACATCGACGCCGCGACCAACGATCTGGTCGCCGCCATCGCCGCCGCGCCCGGCCCGATCATCCTCGTCGCCAATGAAGTGGGCCTCGGCATCGTCCCCGACAATGCGCTCGCCCGCCGGTTCCGCGATGCGGCCGGCCTGCTCAACCAGCGCGTCGCCGCCACCGTGCGCGAAGTCCAGTTCCTTGCCGCAGGCCTACCGCTCACGCTCAAGGGCGCCGCCCCTCTGGCGCAACCCGGCGCAACCGGCTAGGCGATCATGCCATGACAACCCGTGACGATCTGACCCTGGCCAACCGCCTTGCCGATGCGGCGGGCGAAGCCATCCGCCCCTTCTTTCGCGCCCGCTACGACATGGAATTGAAGGCCGACAAGTCGCCCGTGACCGAGGCCGACCGCGCCGCCGAAGCCGCGATCCGCGCGATCCTGGAAAAGGAACGGCCCGGCGACGGCATCATCGGCGAGGAATATGGATCGGTGCGCGAGGATGCCGAGCGGGTCTGGATTCTCGACCCGATCGACGGCACCCGCAGTTTCATCGCCGGACGGCCGATCTTCGGCACGCTGATCGCACTGACGCAAGGGGGGTGGCCGACCGTCGGCCTCATCGACCAGCCGATCGCGCGCGAACGCTGGGCGGGCATGTCGGGCCAGCCCACGACCTTCAACGGCCAGCCGATCCGCACCCGTGCCTGCCGCGAGCTGGAAGGCGCGGGCATCGCCACCACCAGCCCGCATCTCTTCGCGGACGGTGACGTGCCCCATTATATGGCGCTGGTCGCGGCCGTCTCCGGCGGTGCGCCGCGCCAGGGGCCGGTCTATGGCGGCGACTGCTATAATTACGGCCTGCTGGCCTCCGGCTTCCTCGACATCGTCATCGAATCCGGCCTGCAAAGCTACGACTTCGCCGCTTTGGTGCCCGTGGTCGAGGGCGCAGGCGGCCTGATGTGCGACTGGAATGGCGAACCGCTGACGGCGGACAGCGACGGCCATGTCCTGGCGCTCGGCGACCCCGCCCGGCTGGAAGATGTGCTGGAAGCGCTCGCCAACACCCCGCATGATCATGGTCACGATCATTAGAATCGGATGATTCGAGGTTCATTTCCTTCGTCATTGCGAGCGCA
>NZ_JAZDXA010000028.1:0-65932 GCF_040170545.1 Sphingobium sp. MK2 | reverse complement strand
CCAGCGTCCCGCCATAGTGGCAACCTTCCAGAGCGCTTCCATACAGCAGCGCCCCGTCCGGTGAACTCGCCTCTAAGCAGGCCAAACGAGTCGGTCAACAGAAAAAATCCAACGCTTCGGCAATTTTTCCCAAAACACGTCATCGACAGGTCGCGAAAATGCGTCAGACTTCAACAACTACGCTCTCGCGAGGCGCAGCAATCACAGCGCCAGCATGAATCCTGCAACGCCCATAATCGCGCCAAGGCCCAGCAGAATCTGGAGCGCCCGCCGAAAGCGGCGACCATCGGTGACGAACAGGCTGACCGCCAGAATCAGGATAAGCAGGCCCCAGAAGCTTGCCACCAGCGGCGCGTCATTACCGGCCCATTGCCGCAGGACGAAGGTCAGCATCAGCACAGCGGGACTACCCCAGACGATGGCGTCCCAGGCGCGGGTCAGGCGGGGATGGTCGAGACCGCGCCGTCGCCGCTTGCCGAGCCAGATCGTGGTGCCGGTCGCGGTCATGGCGCATAGCGCAAGGCCGAACAGCGCATAGGCGATCTTGACCGGCAGGCCGCCATAATTGCCGAAGTGGAGATTATAGGCCGACGCCGCCGCCTGTTGCCCCAGCGCACCGTCGGACAGGCCCGCCGTGCCATGATAGCCGCCCTGCGCGTCGAACATGTAATATTCCCCGAAGATGAGGCGACGGGAATGAAGGCCGACGACCTGGACATGCTGCCCCGCCGTCATCGGATCATGCAGGATCAGGTAACTTGGATGCACATCGGGATGATGCGCCTGCATATAGCGCATGGGGGCCGCCATATCCGGGACGGGCGCGGATGCCTTGTCCGCTGCACCTTCGCCGCCGAAGATGGGGGCATAGACAGCCTCCAGATCGCCCTTGTAGAAACTGCCCGCCAGGCCATAGCCGGTGACGACCGCCAGGCCGATCATCGCGCCGGTCAGCGCGATCATGACGGTGAAAGGCAGCGTCCAGACGCCGAGCCGGTTGTGCCAGTCGGCCAACCCCACCCCGCCGCTACTGCGCGCACGCAGGCGGAAGGCATCGCGGAAGATGCGCGGATGGGCGATCACGCCGGAGATCGCCAGCGCCACGATCATGACGCCGAGCAAGCCGACGAGGATCATGCCGAGCGTCGAGGGTAGATGCAGTGTATAATGGAGCGAGAGGAGATATTCGGACCAGGCATTTTCCTCCGGCATGGCGATGGTGCCATCGGAGGCGACATGCACCGCCTGATGATCGGTGGTGATGGTGGTGCGCGGCAGGTCTTGCGTCGGCAGATGGACGTAGAGATGGGGGGTGAGCGGCTTGCCCTTCTCGCTTGCCAGTACGGTTTCCACCGCGCGTTGCACCGACTGGGGCGCGATGGTGCGCATTTCTGGGGCGGCGGGCTGCTCAATCCGCTGCCATTCGGCGAAGAAGACGACGATCGTGCCGGTCAGGCAGATAAGATAGAGGAAGGCACCCGCCAACAGGCCGATGGCGGCATGGGCCGACAGCGCGTCGCGAACGGTCGCCTTGTCGAAGCCTTTGGTGCCCGCAATGTCGGCGTTGCTCATAGCATTGTTCCCCACAGGATGGACGGGCCGCCGACCAGAAGCGGCACCCCCAGCATCAGCCATTGCGTGCGCCGCCGCTTTGCCAGCATCAGCAGGACGACCAGGATCGACCATAGCAGAGGCGTGAGGAACAGGGTGACGACATTGGCATTGGCCTCCCCTCCCCCGCTGCCGGATACCCAGACGCGCATGGCCAGCGCTAGGGCGAGCGATGTGACGAGAGCGAGCGGCACCGTGATCAGGAAGGTCAGCAGGCGGCGGCCGATATAGGATGGCTCGCCCGCGTCAGGCAGGATATGCGCGCGCCGCTGGGGCGGGCGGGCCTTGTCACGCGGCGCGGTCCAGCCCGCGACGGCTAGGCAGGCGAAGGCGCAGAGCATCAGCGACAGGCACGCCACCGACACGCCCCACGCGCCATGGCCCGCCCCGGCCGCGATCAGGCCGAGGACCAGCAGTGCCCACGCCCCCACCAAAAGCGGCACGGAACGCGCCCGCAACCCCCAGGCGTGACGCAGCAGCAGCACTGCGGCCACCGTCATCGCCGATCCTGCCCAGACCCAGGCCATCAGAAGGCGTAAGTCAGCGTGCCAAACACATTGCGATCCGCCCCGATGAAGCAGTCGCCGCGCGCCAGGCAGGCGGCATAATGTTTCTTGTTGAACAGGTTGGTCGCATTGATCGACATACGCCATTGCCGCCAATTCACCTCCGCCAGGGCATCGACCAGCGTGTAGGACGGGGTGCGCACGACACCGCCGGACCAGTTTTCGCCGACATAGCGCACGCCGGTGCCGAGCCGCAGCGACTTGTCGTCGTCCATGCGGAACGTCTTGGTGGCCCAGGCGGACGCGCCATATTTGGGCACATTGTCGAGCTGCCGCTGATCTTCATTTTCGTTCAGATAGGCTTTGTTGTAGCTGAAATTGGCGATGATCTCATAGTCGCCGGGCAGCGTGCGGCGGCCTTCGAACTCGAACCCCTTCGATGTCGCCTTGCCCGCCTGCACCGACAGGGTCGGCGTCAGGTTGATGACGCGGTTGCTCTGCCGGATATGATAGGCGGTCGCAGTCAGCAGGGTACGGTCGTCGGGGTGGAGCTTGACGCCGACCTCATATTGACGGCCGCGTTCGGGCTTCCAGGGGGTGCCATCATCGGCCCCGCCGGAAATGGGATTGAAGGATTCCGTGTAGCTGAAAAAGGGCGAGAGGCCGGTCACGACTTCAGCAATAATGCCCGCGCGGAAGGAGGTGGCGTTCGCCGTTTCCTTGGTGCGGCTATTGGTCGCAGGATCGAGGCTCTTGGTTTCGACATGGTCGCGCCGTCCGCCCAGAACGATCGAGACGCGGTCCCACAAGCGGATCTGGTCCTGAACATAGAAGCCGAGCTGCGCCTGGGTCACATTGCTGTTGGTGCCGTAGAGATAGCCCGCATCGCCCGGCTGCGGAATGCCGCCGCCATAGTCGGACAGGGACGCATAATCGATATTGTAGATGTCGATCGTTTCGAATGCTACCCCGCCCAATCTGCGTACGCGGTTCCAACTATAATCGACGCCCGCCAAGAGGATATGTTCGATCGCATCGCCGGTGTTGAAGTCGATCCGCACATTATTGTCGGTCGAAAAGACATTGGTGCTGGCATAGCTGCCATCGGCGTAGAGGCCGATCTGTCGTTGCCCGGCGTCGAGATAGGGGTTGGCGGGGTTGCTGTAGCTGTTGGGATAATGAGTGAAATAGGTGAGATCGGAGTCGATCACCCGCGCCTTGAGGTTCAGACGGACATTGTCGTTGAAGCGATGTTCCAGCAGAGCCGTGCCCTGCAGGGTGCGGCCGTCATAACGATCCCAGCCGGGCTTGCCGATGAACGTATTGTTGGGCAGTTGGCCGTTGGGATTGGGGTATAGCGTGCCCACGACCGGCAGAAACTGAGAAATCGAGCCGCCGTCATCTTCCTGATACAGGCCCAGCAACGTCAGTTCGGTCTGTTCGCCGAGCTTGAAGCGGAGCGAAGGGGCCAGCATCACGCGATCGTCGGAGACATGATCGACCTGCGTATCGGCGTCGCGGACCCGTGCGACGAGCCGCGCGGCAACGCCGTCGGCCAGCGATCCCGTAATATCGCCCAATATTTCCTTGCGATCGAACGAACCGTAACGGACCGACATCTCGCCATGTGTTTCATAATCGGGCCGCTTCGACACGGTGTTGATGAGGCCGCCGATCGAGCCTGACCCGAACAGCACGGAGGCCGGGCCGCGCACGACTTCGACTTGCGAGAAATTATAGGGATCGGACCGGATATTGGCGAAATAGCTGAAGAGGTCGCGCATGCCGTCGCGGAACTGCAGCGGGGAAATGCCGCGAATGAAGGCACCGTCCTCACGACCATCCGCGCCATAGGGGTTGGCGACCACGCCCGATACATAGCGCAGCGTGTCGGCGATCGAGATCGCGCCCTGCGCCTGGTAGGTTTCGGCATTGATGATGCTGATCGGCTGCGGCGTTTCGATGAGCGGCACGTCGGTTTTCGTGCCCGCGCCGCTCGACTGACCAGTGATCGCGGTAACCACGATGCTGGACTGATCTGCACTTTCGGCCGCATCGGGCGCCTGCGCGAAGGATGGTGTGACGGTCATGGCGGTGCAGAGGCACAGCGCGAGCTTTGCGGCCTTCATAAAATCCCTTTTATGCGAATGGCGGGCGTAAAATCACCCTGTCGGGTTTCTACTAATGCGAACTACTATCATTCGCAAGCGCCCTTTCGACAATTTGTGGGGACGGTGCCCGCACAATGGTGCGGAGGCGGATCAGCCTTTCGCGGTCTCCACAAGCGGGCCGTTAGGGAGAGTAAGGCGGGTGTGGATTTAGCAATGCGGCCGAAAGTGGCGCATGTCCCGCACTATCATGCCGAGCGGGACCAGGAAGAGGACCGTCTGCTCAATGGCAAAGCCTGTCGTCCTGGAAACACTGTCTCAACATGCCCGCCAAGCGAGCAAGTTGAGACAGTCATACTCATCACAGGGGAGCGTATCGCTCCCCCTCCTACATTCAAAGCTTGCCCGACAATGATAGGCCGATGATCCGCGGCTCGTTGAACACGGCCGCCATATAATTCTCGATCACGCCTTTGAGGTTCTTCTCGTTCGTGATGTTGCGGGCAAAGGCGGCGATTTCATATTTGCCGTCCGGGGCAGTATAGCCAATCTTAAGGCCGCCCTCAAAGTCGCCTTTGGAGTAAAACTCCTTGGTGCGGTAGAGGACGAAATTCGTATACCCTTGGATATTCCAGTCAGTCGCGGCAAATAATGTACCGCCATTGCCCAGGGGCATGTCATAGCGTGCGGCGATGTTGGCGGTATATTTCGGTGCATTGGGCAGAGGATTGCCATCAATCTGGGCAAAGGTGTTGGCACCCACCTTGATCGTCGGGTCTTCGACCGTGCAGACCACGACGCCGTTCAGGATGCAGACCTGCGCATAGACATTCTTGTCCTTGATCTCGCTATGCAGCAGGCTAAGCCCGGCAGACAGGGTCAGGTTCTGGAAGGGGCGCGCTTCCAGTTCGGCCTCCATGCCATAGGCATCGGCCTTGTCCGCGTTGAACAGGACGCCGTTGCCGTTGACGTCATTCCCGTTGAGCTGGATATCCTTCACCCGGTAGGTGAAGCCCGAAAGGTTGAAGCGCACCCGGTTGTCGAGAAGACTGGTTTTCATGCCCGCTTCCCAGGAGAGGATGGTTTCCGAGTCAGCCGTGGTGAAGTCGCTGTTGAACACCGCCGACCGGCCCTGGATTGTCGGGCCACGGAAGCCACGCGCGACGCGAGCATAAAGGCTGACTTCCGGGCTGACCTCATAGAGCGCGCTGACATCCCAGCTTGGCTCCTTGTCCGACAGGCGCACGAAGCGGCGACCGGCATAAGGGGCAACCCCCGCCGCATTGGCCGTGGTTTTGACCAGGCGGGTTTCCTTGCTGTCTTTGGTGTAACGCCCGCCCGCCGTGAGCGTGAAGCCGGGTGTCAGTTCATAGCTTGCCTGGCCAAAAAAGGCCCAGCTCTCATTCTTGTTGCGCAGCCTTACCCAATTATTGGGATTATTGGCCGCGCCGGTCAGGAAAAAGGCGCGCTGATAGAAATCCGTGGTGTCGCGGCTGTCGAAATACATGCCGCCAACTTGCCATTTGAAGGCGTTGTCGCCAGCGCTGGCAAGGCGCACTTCCTGGGTAAGCTGGTCGAGATCCCGGACATTGCCCTGCGACTGCCCAAATCCGTTGGCGACGCCATTGACCGGATAGTCTGCACCCGCCCCGCCATCGGTATCGCCGCGGCTGAACCCCTTGGTGGTTTCATAGGCGGTGATGGAGGTCAGCGTGACAGGCCCGAAATCGAGCGTGATATGCTCGGAGGCCCCATAGGTCTTATAGGCCTGCGGGTTATTCTGGGCTTCGTCGAGCGCAATCTGACTGCGTGGCTCGCCGGCAACGCTGTTCGATCCCTTGATAAGCCCCGCGCGATGGAAAATGGTCGATGTGCCATCATAGTCACGGGCATGCACGCTGGTCAGCATCGACAGCGTTTCGTTGGGCGTCAGGAGCAACTGGACGCGCACGTCCTTCTCGTTAAAGCCGCCCATGGCGTCCTTCCTGGGGCTGACCGTGCCATCGGCGCTGGGGCCGCTATAGACATTATCGATCCAATCGTCGCGATGCTGGTAGAGCGCGGAAACGCGCACCGCCAGCTTGTCAGCGACGATCGGGCCACCCACGCCGCCATCGAAGGTCACCATATTATAGCTGCCATAGCTGGCCGAGGCGCGCCCCTGCCAGTCCATCGTCGGACGATTGGTGTCGAACTTGATGATGCCCGCCGTGGTGTTGCGGCCAAACAGCGATCCCTGCGGGCCGCGCAGCACTTCGACCTGATTCACATCGAACAGCGGGTTGGATTTCAGAACGACATGCTCCAGCACCACGTCATCCTGAATGATCGACACGGGCTGCGACGCGCCGAGGTAAAAATCAATATTGCCAAGGCCGCGAATATAAAAGCGCGGAAAGATGCGGCCCGTGGTCGTTTCGGCATATAGCCCAGGCACGCGCGCGGCCAGTTCCAATATGTCGCCGCCGCCGCTTTGGAAGGCCCGTAACTGGTCGCCCTGCACGACGCCGACCGACACCGGCACCTTTTGCAGATTTTCCGAACGCCGTTCCGCTGTAACGACGATTTCGCTCAGTCCATCCGCAGGTGCCTCCTGCGCGTGGGAGAGGCTGGCAGTGGCGACCGCACTCAGCGCCGTCGCAAACATCAACATTGCGCGATGAACTGAAATTTTCGTCACGATACATCCTATAAATCAAAAGGTTAACCGATTCGCCGCGTCATGTGACGAACCTGTTCGGCAAAATGGAGGCAGGGGCACCGACTTTTGTCGCCGTACCGCGTCATCCAGCGACGGGCGCGCTAGAGAATAGAAATGTCGCTATTGTTACAAAAGATTGCTAGCGCAACTGAGCATATCATGGGAGACATGCACTGTGACAATCCGGCCACAATATAGCCCCGCTCGTTCCCGCGGCGCTTGCGTGTCATAGGTCTTTCATCAATCAGGCTTAGCGCCCCGGTTCAAAGGGGTCTCCTGTCATGACAATCCGTATTCTCGCACTTGCCGCGTCCAGCCTTGCCGCACTGTCCTGCTCTGTCGCCTATGCGCAGGCACCTGCCGAACGGGACGATATGATCGTCGTGACCGCCCAGTTGCGCGAGCAAGACCCGATAGAAGTGCCGTTCGCGCTGACCTCGGTAAGCAGCGAACAGCTCAGCCGCTTTGGTATTGAAGAATTTGAGGAACTGTCGCGCTACGTGCCCGGCTTCGTCGTGCAGAATCAGTCGCCCAACAATCCCGGCTTCGTGATGCGCGGCATTACCTCCGACAGCGGAAGCGCGTTCAACGAACCGCGCGTGTCGGTATTTCAGGATGGCGTATCCATCTCCAAGTCGCGCGGCTCCTATGTCGAACTGTTCGACATCAGCCGGGTGGAAATCGCCAAGGGGCCGCAATCCACCCTCTATGGTCGCGGCGCGCTGATCGGCGCGGTCAATATCGTGCAGAACAAGGCGCAGCTTGGCGCTTATGAAGTGGCGGGCAAGGCATCCTATGGCAATTATAATGCCTGGCTGGCCGAAGGCATGGTCAATGCGCCGCTGAACGACGATATGGCGATCCGCCTGGCGGGGCGGGTGCGCAAGCGCGACGGCTTCATTGAGAATCTGTCGGGCGGCGAGGATTTCAACTCGGCCGACACCTATGCGCTGCGTGGCAGCTTCCATGGCGAAGCGGGGGCGCTCAGCTTCGATCTCATCGGCAATTATCAGAAGGATACGCCGGAGGGCACGGCGTTCAAGTCGATCGCCTTCAACCCGACCGACCCGACGACCGGGGCCGTCATCGGCGACCGGGGCCGCAATAGCGGCGCAGCGCTGGCGCCGGGTGCCGGTTTCGAAGGGGGCAAGGCGCTGGGCCTCGATCGGCAGGTGTGGGGCGTTACCGGCATCGCCAACCTCAAGCTCAGCGACCAGTTCACGCTCACCTCCATCACCGCCTTCCGCAAATTCGACACGCTGGAAGTCTTCGACGCCGATGGCATCTCGCTGCCGATGCTGACCGCGGCCGAGCGGGCGCATGGCGAACAGACCAGCCAGGAATTTCGCCTGACCTATGAAAGCGGCCCGCTGACCGCCTTTATGGGCGCGAGCTATTTCCACGAAGACGGCTATCAGCGCACGCCCGCCCAGCTTGACGAGCGCGTGCTGCTCGCCCGTCTGGCCGGCGCGCTCAACGGCGGCGGCGCGATCCCCGGCCGCCCGGCGACCAATCCTGCGCCCGCCGCCCTGTTCGCCAGCCCCGCCTTCACCGGCGCGCTGTTGCAGGGCGTCGCGGCCGCCAACGGCATCGCGCTATCGGCAGCGCAGGCACAGGCGATCGCCGCGAACCTCAAATCCAGCCATATGGAAACCGCGACCAACAGTTCCAGCACGAAGGCTGTCGATCTGTTCGGCGACATTACCCTGCGCGTGACCGACCAGTTCGAACTGGGGGGCGGCCTACGCTACAGCCATGACGACAAGCGCAGCAGCTATAGCGCATCCGTTCTCAACGGCCGGTCGATCCTGGGTGGCGTGATCGGCGCATTGAGCCAGCCCGCCGCCGTCCGCACAGCGCTGCTCAATGCGCTCTCCGTCCCCGGCGCAGCCTCGATCCCGCCGTCGGCCGCCTATCCCGTACCGCTGTTCGGCCTCGCCAATCAGCCGACTGCGGGCAATGGCGGCATCGACAGCGCGAGCCATAAGAGCGGCGGCTTCTCCTGGCGTCTGACCGCGCGCTATATGCCAAGCGACGACGCCAGCCTGTACGCCACCTATGCACGCGGTCGCCGCCCCGAAATCCTGGCTCCTGCCGGGCCAAGTGCGCCCTTCGGTGCGTCCAGCTTCGCCGTGCTACCGTCCGAAACGGTCGACAGCTATGAGGTCGGCATCAAGACCGCCCTGATCGACCGCACCCTGTTCCTCGACGGGTCGGCCTTCTTCTACCAATATGATAATTTCCAGACGAGCGTGCAGCAGGGGACGCAGATTATCACGACCAATGCGGGCAAGGCCGAAAGCTACGGCTTTGAAGGCCAGGCGCGCTGGGTGCCGAGCGATATCCTCAGCCTCTATGCCAGCTATGGCTATAACCATAGCCGGTTCAAGGCGGGCATACGCGAAGGCAACCGCTTCCGTCTGTCGCCCGACCATAGCTCGGCACTGGGCGCGATCCTGAGCCTGCCGGCCGGCCCCGGTCGCATCGCCTTCTCGCCCAGCATCACCTACCAGTCGGCGGTCTTCTTCGACGATGACAATGACCGGGCCGACCTGCAACAGCCGCCCGCCGCGCTGGTCGCGGACAATATACAGGACGAAAAGCAGAAGGGCTATGTGCTGGTCAATGCCCGCCTCGGCTATGAAGCGCCCAATGGCGGCTGGCGCGTCGAGGCCTTTGTCGAAAATGCGTTCGACAAGGCCTATATCAAGGATGCGGGCAATACCGGCGACGGGCTTGGTATGCCGACCTTCATCGCGGGCGAACCGCGCTTCTATGGCGTGTCGGCCAGCTTCCGCTTCGGCGGTGTGAAATGAGGGTCGATCGCCGCTCCGCGCTGGGCCTGATCGGCGCTGGCGCTGCCTTTTCTTCCACTGGCGCAACCGCTGCGCAAGCGGCAGCAATACGCTTCGACCATGGCGTCGCCAGCGGTGATCCGACCGCAAAGGGCGCGATCCTGTGGACCCGCGTTACACCCGTCGATGCCGCCCATTCAGCGCCGATCCCGGTCCGCTGGCATGTGGCGCAAAGTGCAGACGCCAAGCCGATCGAAAGCGGCGAGGCGCAGGCCCGCCCGGCGCGCGACTTCACCGTCAAGGTGGAACCGAAACAGCTCAAGCCCGGACAGGATTATGTCTATTGGTTTGAAGCTGCCGATGGCACGCGCTCGCCCAATGGCCGCTTCCGTACCCTGCCGGAAGGCAAGACCGCAGAGGCGGTCTTCGCCATCGTGTCCTGCCAGCTCCATCCCGGTGGCTATTTCAACGCCTATCGGTCGATCGCCCAGCGCGACCGGGTCGATGCGGTCATCCATCTTGGCGACTATATCTATGAATATGGTGCCGACGGCTATGGTACGGAGATCGGCAACAAACTCGGCCGTATCCCGGAACCCGCGCATGAGATCGTGACTCTGGCCGATTATCGCATCCGCCATGCCCAATATAAGCGCGATCCCGACATGCAGGCCGCCCATGCGCGCGCCGCCTTCATCTGCGTCTGGGACGATCATGAAACCGCCAATGATAGCTGGATCGGCGGCGCCGAAAATCATCAACCCGCGACCGAAGGCGACTGGCAGGCGCGCAAGGCGGCCGCGATGCAGGCCTATTTCGAATGGATGCCGATCCGCGACGCACAGGATGGCAATCCCTGGGAAGCGATCAACCGCAGCTTCGATTTCGGCGATCTGGCGACGCTGATGATGGTCGAAACGCGGCTGCTCGCCCGCAGCGAAGGGGCCGCCTTCAAGGGCGAGACGCCCGGTGCGGACGAGATTGCCGCAGTGCTGGCAACGCGCAACCGCGCGGATCGCGAATTGCTGGGCGAAGCGCAGCGGGCCTGGCTCGAACAGGGCCTTGCCGCCTCGGTCGCGGCGGGCAAGCCTTGGCAGATTTTGGGCAATCAGGTCGTCATGGCGCGGGTCGCCGGGCCGGACATGGCCAAATTATTCGGTGCGGACAAGGCGAAGGCCATGCTGGCCTCGCTAGATCCATCGCTGCGCCCTCGCGTCGAAGCGGCGCAGGCGGGCTATCGCGCCGGGCTGCCCTTCAACCTGGATGCGTGGGATGGCTATCCCGCCGCGCGCGAGCGACTTTATGCCAGCTTCCGGCAATCGGGCGCTCGTCCGCTCGTCCTGTCGGGCGACAGCCATGCCTTCTGGGCCAATAATCTGGCCGACGATGCGGGCCGCCCCGTGGCCGTTGAGTTTGGCACAACGGGCATCACCAGCCCGTCGATCGGCGATGCGATGCCCGCCTTGCCGATCGGTGACCTGCTGGCCAAGGCGAATGACGAGGTGCTGTTCTGCGATCAGCGCGCCAAGGGCTATATCCTGCTCACGCTGACCCCGCAAAAGGCCCATGCCGCCTATATCGCCATGTCGACCATCTATGCGCGCGACTATAGCGAGCGGCAGATCGCAGCCTTTGACCTTGCGGCCAACGCACGGGAAGCGAAGCTGCAATTGATAAGCCAGGGGCCCTCAGCCCCGCCGGGTCAGTAAATGTCGCGTCTGTACCGGCCCTCTTCGGCCAGCCGGTCCAGCGCGGCTTCGCCCAGCATCGTCGCAAGGGCGGCATGTACCCCCTGCGCCATGCCGTGCAGGCTGCCGCAGACCAGGATGGTCGCGCCCTGATCGACCCATTGGGTGACGGCGCGCCCCTCCGCCTGCACCATCTGCTGCACATAGCGACCGCAATCGGCATCGCGGGAGTAACAGCGGTCCGCCCTCGCCAATAGACCATCGGCCAGCCAAGCGGACAGTTCTCCATCGAAGAAACATTCATGCGCGCGCGATCGTTCGCCGAAGAACAGCCAATGGCCGGACGACCCGGCCTGCGCCTGCGCCCGCAAATGGGCGCGCAGTCCCGCCATGCCGGTGCCATTGCCGATCAAAATCAGGCGTGTGTCGGTCTTAGCCCTGTCCACATGAAATGCCGGATTGGCGCGCAGCCGCAGCAGCGTCGTTGACCCGACCGGCAAATGGGCGGTCAACCAGCCAGAGCCAAGACCCAAATGACCGCCTTCATCGCGAACCTGACGCACGACCAGATCGAGCGTGCCATCGGCAGGAATGGAAGCGGCTGAATATTCGCGGGTTGCAGCCGACCGCAGCATGGTCGCGGCCGCCATTGCGGCCGGGTCGCCGGGCACTATCTCCACAATGTCCCCCGCCTCCCATGTCAGCGCGCTTTGATCGGCAGGCTCGAATTGCAGGTGAAAGGCCCCAGCGGCAGGGCTGCCGGGGTTGAGCAGCCTGCGCGCGACCAGGGTCCAGGGAGTAAAGGGCACGATGGTCTGGCCACGCCGCCCTTCGCCCGCACCCAGATCCTGCAAAGCGGTCTGCCAGGCAGCATCGGCCGCCAGATCATCGGCGTCCATGGCGATTATCGGAAATAGAGGCACCGCCCCTGCTCTGGCGAACCAGCCGTCCACCTGCCGCCCAAAGCCGCAAAAATCCGGATATTCCCGATCACCCAGAGCGAGCAGGCCATAGTGGAGATGACCAAGATCGGGGGGGTCGTGCGCCAGCACATGGCGGGCAAAGCCACGCGCCATGTCCGGTGGCTCGCCGTCGCCATAGGTGCTGACGACCAGCAACAGGCGATGCGTCGATGCCAGCATGTCCGGCCTGAGCTTGCCGATCGGGACGACCTGCGCCTGCAAGCCACCCTGCACCAATGCAAGCGCGGCATTGCGGGCGCGCATTTCGGCATGGCCGGTCTGGCTGGCATAGGCGATAACGATGTCGCCCTCGCCATCGGAGGGGCATGCCCCTCCTCCCAACGCGCGCATATCCCGTTTGCGCCTGCGCCGCGACAGATAGAGAAGATAGCCGGTGATCGTGAACAACGGCATGGTCAGGCTGGTCAGGAGCATCACGATCCGTCCCGGCAGCCCGAAAAAAGCGCCGCGATGCAGTTCGAACATGCTCTGGGTCAGGATGACGCCCAACGGCCTGCGGTCATACAGGTCGCGCTTTTCGAGCGTGGCGGTTGCGGGATCATAGCTGAAACGGTCGACCTGGCGCAAATGTCGCGCATCGGCCGCGCGCGCATCGAAGCTGATGCTTTGCATTGTCTGGCTCGGCTTTGGCCGCGCAATACGAACCCAGACATAGTCGTCGCCTGTCGCCCGCCGAAATGCCCTCCAGGCCGGGTCGATCGCCGGGCGCGGCGCAGGCCCGATGCTTTTGCCTCGACCTTCACCCTCCTCGCCGCCCGTCTTGCCGGTCAGCGCATAGGTGACGCCCCGCCGATACCAGTCATAGCTCCACCACAGGCCCGTCAGCGCGCTCAGCAGGTAGAAAATGCCTATCCATGTGCCGATCACCACATGGAGCGCACGCCAGAGATTGCGCCCGGTCATCCGCAAGTCGAGCACCAGCCAGGCGCGCCAGTCCAGTGCCCGGCGCGGCCAGCGCAGGTAAAGGCCCGACAATGCGAAGAAAATGAGCGCGATGGCGCTGAAGCCCGTGATCTGGCGACCAATGCCATTGCCACCGCCCGGCAGCGCCAGCCAACGGTGCAAATCGTCCATCACATGGAAAAAGTCGGCCGCCACCGGCTCGCCCAGCCAGACAGCATTCGTGCGGTCAATCCGCCCCTGTTTGCGGCCGGGGCCGTCCTTGGCCGCCAGGCGAACGCCATGCGACCGGGTACGCGGCACCTCCCAATCGAGGCGGCTGACATAATAGCCCGGATTATCCGCTTCGACCCGCGCAATGATCTGGTCGGGGGACAGGTCAGCGCGATTGATGACGCCCGGCGCATAGAGGCGCGGCGACAGCGCCTCGTTGATCTCGTCCTCGAAGCTCATCGACGCGCCGGTCACGCCCATCAATGCCAGGACCAGCCCCGCAGTGATCCCCAGAAACCAGTGAAGCTGGAAGATTACGCGCTTGGCCACTCGCACCCCTTGCCTGCGATTCCATCAGGACTGACGCGAATATACGCGAATGAGACGCATTACAATTGCGATCAATTTGCAATAGCGCTATTGGCCGTCATCATTGTCATAAAGGGGGACATCTATGAGCATCTGGCTGATCGCCGCATCCGCGGCTGGCATCGCTACGGACGGTCCGATTCCGACCGCCCTGCCCGATCAGGGGCAGATCGAGCGCCGACTGGACGAGGAGATCGTCGTCACCGGCCAACGCCCGACCTTCAAGACGGACGTTGTGCAGGTTGGCGCGTTCCGCAATCAGGCGATATTGGACACGCCTGCCAGCATCGCCGTCATTCCCAGGTCCTTGCTCGACGCCCAAGGTGCCATCGGCCTGGAAGAAGCGCTGCGCAATGCGCCCGGCGTCACGCAACAGGCGACCAGCCCCACCACCAGCAATAATTTCGTCTCACGCGGCGTGCTGATGAACGCCCGGACCAATTATCGGCTCAACGGCGCGCTTCAGATCATCAACCTCAGTCCGGTGCCGATCGAAAACAAACAGCGGGTCGAATTGCTCAAGGGCGTGTCCGCGCTCTATTATGGCCTTGCGACCCCGTCCGGCATCGTCAACGTCGTTGCAAAACGGGCGGGCGATCGGCCGGTCACCAGCCTCTATATCAATGGTGATGCGGAAGGCAGCGTCGGCGCAGGATTCGACATCGGCCGCAAATTTGGCAGCGATGAACGTTTCGGTGTCCGCATCAACGGCTATTCCGCCCATATCGAAACCCCGATCGACGGCGTGAACGGTCATCGTTACCTCGCCAGCGGCGCTTTCGACTGGCAGGCAAGCGACCGGCTCTCGCTCAAATTCGACATCGAACATTATCGCCGGGCAACGGACGAGCCGGGCGGCATTGCGCTGGCGGCCTTCCGCTTACTCGACGATATTCCCGACCCGCACAGCCGCTATGCCCCGTCCAACGCCCCCTATCGCACCTGGTCCACCAATGCGCTGGGCCGGGCCGACTATGCGCTGGGCGACGCCTGGTCGCTCCGGGCGGAACTGGGCCTTGCGCAATCGCGGCGCCAGCGCAGCCGGGCCGACTTCAGCTTCACCAGCGCGGCGACGGTGGAGAGCGGCGCGGGCCGGATCGCGGGCAATTATACTGCGGACCAGGAATATCGGAACGAATATGTCCGCACTGAAATTGCAGGCAAGCTGCCAACCTTCGGCATCGAACATGAACTTCTGTTCGGCTTCGCCCGCAACCGGCAGATTCAGGGCGAACAGAATCAGCGCAGCTATGCAGCCGTCGCACAGAATTTCTATGCGCCGCGCCGCATCGCCTTTGACAGCCTGACCTTCACCACCACCCGCGTCCTGCCGCGCAGCGTCAATATCGACACCGGATTCTACATGCTCGACATCGCCCATGTCGGCGAAAAGCTTTTGCTGATCGGCGGCGTGCGGCGCGTCCTTTATGATACGAAGGATTCGACCGGCGATTATCGGATGAAGGCGTGGACGCCGACAGGCGGCATCGTGTTCAAGCCGACCCCCAGATCGAGCCTCTACTTCACCTATATTGAAGGACTGGAAAGCGCAGGAACGGCGCCCGCCGGAACGACGAACGAGGGCGATATTCTGCGCCCCGTGCTCAGCAAGCAGATCGAGGCGGGCGGGCGCATCGAAGTGGCCGGCGCGCTCGCCAGCCTCGCCTATTTCCATATCGACCGAGGCTTGGGCTATATCAACGACGCAAACACCTATGTCGTCAACGGCACGGCCATTCATGAAGGCGTGGAGGCATCGCTCCAAGGCCATGTGACGCCGCAATTGTCGGTCGCGCTGTCTGGTCAATATCTTAAGGCGACCCAGCAGGAAACCGGCGTCGCCGCACAGGAAGGCAAGCGGATCGACAATACGCCGCGTTGGGCCGCCTCCCTGTTCGCCGAATATCACCCGCCGGTTCTGCCCGACCTGGGGGTCAATGCAGGCCTTTATTATACCGGCCTGCGCTATGCCGACGCGCTCAATGCCTATGTCATGCCAGCCTATACGACCTATAGCCTCGGCGCGAATTACAGGCTCCCTCTCAGCAATGATCGTGCCGTCATGCTGCGGGTCAATGGCGACAATCTGACCAACAAACGCTATTGGTCGACGGGCGGCTCGGTCTTCTATGTCGGCCTGGCACGGCAAGTCCGCTTTTCGGCCAGCATGGATTTTTAAGCCGCGCAAGACAGGGAGAGCATAAGGGCGCGAGCCAGAGATGCTACGCGCTCCACCCTGTCGGCCCGCCGCCTTGCCAGAGGCATCGGCAGTTGGCAGGGTAGCCCCGCCAATGCTATGGGAGCGTTACCACGCGCCAGATGGATATGGAGGGGCCCCCTGATGACAAGAAGAACGACATGCTTGTTGGCGGGTCTGGCACACCTGCTGATGGTCTCTCCGGTCGGCGCGCAGAACCGGCCTGCCGTCCCGCTCACCCCGCAAATCGACAATAGCCGCCCTGACTGGGAAAATCCGGCGATCTTCGAACGCGGCAAGGAGCCTGCGCGCGCCACCGGCTTTCCGTTCGAGGATAGCGCGCGCGCGCTGGCCGGAGATCGCACAGCATCGCGTCGCTTCCTCTCGCTCAACGGCCAGTGGCAGTTTCATTTCTCGCCCAATGTCGATGATGCGCCAACGGATTTCTTCCGCGACGATTTCGATGCGTCGGGATGGAAGAGCATCCGCGTGCCGGCCGACTGGCAGGCGGAAGGCTATGACCAGGCACGCTACAATAATATCACCTACCCCTTCCCCGCGAACCGGCCGCTGATTCCGCATGATCGCAATCCGGTGGGGTCGTATCGCCGCGATGTCGACGTGCCGCCGGACTGGGCGGGCGAGGATGTGATCTTGCACATCGGCGCTGCGGGTTCGGCCTATTATGTCTGGGTCAACGGACAGCAGGTCGGCTATAGTCAGGACAGCAAGCTGCCGTCCGAGTTCAACGTCTCGCGCTTCCTGCGGCCGGGCAAGAACAGCATCGCGATCCGCATCTATCGCTGGTCGGACGGCTCCTATTTGGAGGATCAGGATTTCTGGCGCGTGTCGGGGATCGAGCGCGAAGTCTTCCTGATGGCGGCACCGAAGACGCGCATCCGCGATTTCGCGGTGCGGGCGGGACTGACGAAGGACTGGCGCGACGGGACGCTGGAGGTGGTGGCGAAGGTGCTGCCCGGCATCCAGCCGATGACCGTGCGGGCAACGGTGATGGATGGCGAGCAGACGCTCTCGCGCCGGACGATAGCGGTTGCTCCGGGCAAAACCGAACAGACGGTGCGGGCCCGTGACACACTGCCCGGTGTGCGCGCCTGGTCGGCCGAAACGCCCAGCCTCTACACGCTGCTGCTGGAACTGCTGGACGACAAGGGCGCGGTGGTACAGGCGACCGCCCAGCGCATCGGTTTTCGCGATGTCGCGATCCGCGATGGGCAATTGATGGTCAATGGCCGCCCGATCATGATCCGCGGCGTCAACCGGCACGAGCATGACCCGGACACGTTCCACGTCATTTCGATGGCGTCGATGCGGCGCGACATGGAGATGATGAAGCGCAATAACGTCAACGCGGTACGCACGTCGCATTATCCCAACGACCCGCGCTGGTATGATCTGGCCGATGAATATGGCCTCTATGTCATGGACGAGGCCAATATCGAATCCCATGCCTATATGGAGATGGGATGGAAGGGCGACGCCGAACGCGAATTGTACCAACTTGGCTATGATCCGGCCTGGGACGCGGCCCATATCTCTCGCGTCGTCAACATGATCGAGCGCGACAAGAACCATCCGTCGATCATCTTCTGGTCCCTGGGCAATGAGGCGGGCATCGGCCCGGCGTTCGAAAAGGCGGCAGCCGAGGCACGGCGACGCGACCCTACGCGACTGATCAATTATCTGGGATGGGGCACGCTGTCCGAGCCGAAGCCCAATGCCTATGCCGATATCTTTGCGCCGATGTATTATAGCGTCGATCAGACGATCGCCTATGCCCGCGACCCGCGCTTCACCCAGCCGCTGATCCAGTGCGAATATGCGCATATGCAGGGCAATAGCGGGGGCAATATGGCCGACTATTGGGACGCCATCTACGCTCATCGCAAATTGCAGGGCGGCTTCGTGTGGGACTGGGTGGACCAGTCTATGTATGCGCGCGACGAAAATGGCGAGCCGTTCTGGGGCACGGGCGGGATTTATGGTCCCAATCCGGGCGGCGACATTGAATTTGGTGACGGGTTGATCCAGCCAGACCGCACGCCCAATCCACATCTGTTCGAACTGCATAAAGTCTATCAACCGATCGCCTTCCGCGCCGATGACCTGGGCAGCGGGCGGTTCACGGTGATCAATCGCCATGATTTCCGCAGTCTGGCCGACTTCGATCTGGGCTGGATATTGCTGGAAGACGGGATCGAGGTGGCGCGTGGGGCCATCCCCACCCCCATGGTCGCCGCACGATCGGAAGCCACGATCACCGCTGCCTTGCCGCAGACCCGCAAGCCAGGCCGCGAATATGTCGTGACGCTGACCGCGCGCGCGCGGGGCGGGGCGGTGCCGCTGGTTCCGGCCGGGCATCTGGTCGCCTGGGACCAGTTCGTCGTGCCGGGTGCCGTTATGGCGCAAGCGTCGGGTGGTGGCGGGCCGGTCAGCATCAGCGATGACCAGGC
The DNA here is from genome assembly GCF_040170545.1 of Sphingobium sp. MK2. Lineage (NCBI taxonomy): Bacteria > Pseudomonadati > Pseudomonadota > Alphaproteobacteria > Sphingomonadales > Sphingobiaceae > Sphingobium > Sphingobium sp. MK2. Next base: position 47,390 of record NZ_JAZDXA010000028.1, on the reverse strand, counting down.
CAGCATCGTCCTGGCGGCGGCGGGGTCTGACCTGACGATCGACCGCGCAACCGGGCTGATCGCCTATCGCAAGGATGGCCGCGCCATCTTGTCGGGCGGCGCGCCCCATTTCTATCGCGCGCTGATCGACAATGACATCGGCACCGGCGTCGCGCGCACCCATGCGATGTGGAAGACGGCGTCGGAGAAGCGGACCGTCGAAGCGGTGACGGTGGACCGGGCCGACAAAAGCGCTGTCGCCGTCAGCGTCCGGTTCAACGTCGGCGATGGCGTGGCGCGGTTCGAGAACCGCTATGTCCTGCGCGGCGATGGTCAGGTTGGGGTCGAGGCGCAGTTCACGCCGTTGCAGACAGACCTGCCCGATCCGCTGCGCATCGGCCTCGCCTATAGCATGCCGTCTGCGTTCAAGAGCGTCGAATGGTATGGCAAGGGGCCGCATGAAAGCTATGCCGACCGTCAGACCGGCGCGGCGCTGGGTCGCTGGACCGGAGCGATCGCCGATCAGCACCATGATTATATGCGGCCGCAGGAGACCGGCAATAAGGTCGGCGTGCGCTGGATGAAGGTTAGCGGCGCGACCATGCCGTCCCTAACCGTGAAGGGGATGGAGCCACTGTCCGCCAATGTGCTGGCCTTTCCCTATGACGACCTGGCGCGGCGTCCGCCCGGCACCTGGCGCAGCAGCGATATCAAGCCGCATGGCAACGTCACGCTGCTGATCGACAAGGTGCAAAGCGGGGTCGGCGGCACCGATAGCTGGAGCGCGCTTGGCCGACCGCTGGAGCCATATCGCATTCCGGTGACGCCGCACCGCTATGGCTTTACGCTGTCGGTCGATGCGGAGGGGGTGGCGACGACAGGCGCACTGCCCGCCGCCGCAACGGACACGCCGATCCGCTTCTAATGCAAAGGGGGCGCGCTGCCTGTCGGTAGCGCGCCCCCATGCGGTTTCGCGTCAGCCGTCTCGTTCGGTATAATGGAAATAATCGAAGTCGGCGACGGCCCCTGTCCCCGCCATGTCCTGACAGGCCATGCCGACGAACGTGCCGGTGAAGTTGGGCAAATAGGGCAAGGTCGCTTCGTCGGACAGAATGCTCGCGTCCCGATCGCCGGGAACTTCGTGCCAAGCCTCTTCATCGGCCATGCGGTAGGAAAAGCGCATGGTTTCATGATCCACATCCAGCCGCAGGCAGACAGGGCCGCGCGCGATCGGGATGGCGGGCGAGGTGACACTGGGGCGGGCCTCGTCGGGCACGACCGACAATATCTGGACCACCGACTGACCGGCATCGTCGGCGGTGATGTGCAGATAATGGAATTTCGTGCTGTTATAATAATGGATCAGGCCGGCCGACTGCTGGAAATTGGCGGGATGGAAATCGACCAACGTTTCCGCGCTGAAGCGCCATTCGCGCTGGCGGCGCGCCACCAGCGCCTGGGTGAAATGGCTGCCCACGGACTCGCGCCCGAACAGGCGCAGATGGCCCGGCCGTTCGGTCAGCGAGAAAATCTGGTCGGGGTAAGGCGTGCGCAGCCATTGAAAGGCGGGTGGCAAAGTCGGATCGACGAAATCCGCGCGTTCATCGGTCAGGGCGCGCGCGACGCTGTTGCTGCCGACCGATGCCATCGGGCGGCCCGTTCCGTCGATGGTACGTAGCCAGCCATCGTCCCCCCAGCGCATCGGCTGTATCGCGGTTTCCCGGCCCAATATGCAGCGATCGGACGCGGGCAGCGGGCGGCCGCAGAGATAAACCAGCCAGGGATCGCCCTCCGCCGTTTCCACTAGGTCGCCATGGCCAGCGCGGGCGAGCGGCCCGTCGGGCTGATCGCGCGCCGTCAGCACCGGCCCGTCTGGATGCAGTTCATAGGGGCCAAAGAGCGACCGCGACCGCGCCATCACGACGGCATGATTGCGCTCCGTCCCGCCCTCGGCCACCAGGATATGATAATAGCCGTCGCGCTTGTAGAGATGCGGCCCTTCGGTGAAGCCCAGCGGGCTGCCAGCAAAGATGTTATGCCGCTCGCCCAGAAGGCGGCCGGTGTTGAGGCATAGTTGCTGGATGACGATCCCGGCGAAGCGTTTGTGGCCGGGGCGATGATCCCACAACATGTTGAGCAGCCAACTGCGGCCATCATCGTCGTGGAACAGCGCGGGATCGAAGCCGCTGCTGTTCACATGGACGGGATCGGACCATTCGCCAGCGATCCGGTCGCACCAGACCCAATAATTATGGAAGTCGCGTAGCGATACATCCGTCCGGTCGGATCGGGTGGTGCGGCCATAGCGTTTGACGTCAGTATAGGTCAGGTGAAACCGGCCATCGGCATAGCTCAGATCCGGTGCCCATACGCCGCAGGAATCAGGATTGCCCCGCATGTCGAGCTGGGCCGGGCGGCGCAGCGGCCGGGCAACCAACTGCCAATTGGCCAGATCACGGGAATGATAAATCTGCACGCCCGGATACCATTCGAAGGTCGAGGTGGCGACATAATAGTCGTCCCCCACGCGCACGATCGAGGGATCGGGATTGAAGCCCCGCAAAATGGGATTGGTAATCGAGATCATACCGGCTTTCGCACCAGGGTCCAAAGTATCGCCGCGCCGACAAGGTCCAGCAGCCCAAGGAGAATGAAGAAGGGGCCATAGCCGACCTGATCGACCCAACTGCCCAGCAGCAACGTGAAGATCAGCACGCCCAGATTAGCCGCCGTGCCCGCTATGCCGGTTGCCGTCGCCACCTCATCCTGCGGGAACAGGTCGGCCGACATGGTGATGACGGTGACCGACAGGGTTTGATGGGCAAAGCCCGCCACACAGAGCAGGCCGATAGCCGAAACCGGGCTTTGCACGACGCCGACGAACATCATCGAACACATCAGAACCGCGCCGATGGTGAAGGCGCCCCGCCGCGCGTCAATCAGATGGACGCCGCGCCGCTGGAGCCAGGCGACCAGGGCTGGCCCCGCAAGACAGCCAAGGTCAGCGGCGAGGAAGGGCAGCCAGGCGAAGATCGCAATCTGCTGAATGTCGAAATTGCGCACCTGCACCAGATAGAGCGGCATCCAGAGCGAGAGCATCCCCCAGACCGGATCGGCAAGAAAGCGCGGCAGCGCGATGCCCCACATATCGCGGCGGCGCAGCATCGTACGCAGGTCCGGGCGCTTGCGTTTCTGCTTAAGCTCCGCTTCCTGACCGTCGAGGATCTTCGTGCGCTCTTCCGCAGTGATGGCCCGGTGCCGTGCGGGCGTCTGATACCAGAACAGCCACAGGATGAGCCAGACGAGGCCTAGGCCGCCCGCGACGAAGAAGGCCGCGCGCCAGCTATGGGTGAGAACCGCCCAGGCCACCAGCGGCGGCGCGGCGACGGCACCCAGCGATGCGCCGATCTGGTACAATCCCCCCGCCGTTCCGCGCTCGCGGGCGGGGAACCATTGGGACACAACTTTCATGCCTGCAGGCTGGGCACCGCCTTCGACAAGGCCGAGCGCGCCGCGTAGCGCGAGAAAGCCGAGCCAGCCCTGCACCAGCCCATGCGCCATGGTGATGAGCGACCAGATCAGCACGAAGAAGGTGAAGCCGTAGCGCAATCCCGCAATGTCGAGCACATAGCCTGCGAGCGGCTGAAACATGATGCCGATCTGGAACGCGCCGGTAATCCAGGAATATTGTTCCGACGTGATGCCCTGCTCGCCCATGATCGTGGGCGCGGCCACGCCCAGCACACTGCGCGTCAGATAATTGATGGTCATCGCGATTGCGAACAGACCGATGATGGTCCAGCGGACATGCCTGAAATAGGTCAACGGAAATACTCTGCGTTAACGTTATCACTGAGATGTAGGCGAAGCCCGTCGGGCGAGGCAAGCGCTAATATGGCGATGATGGCGCGCGCTTCAGGATCGTGGGCATCGTCTTTGTCTTGACGGACATGCCATCTCGCTAGACAGGGCATTATTGGTTTGAAAGGATGATCTTGAAACCTCCCCACCCCCAGCAGCGCAACGCGACGGTGGTCGATGTCGCCAGACGCGCTGGCGTGTCCGCGATGACCGTGTCGCGCGTGATCAACGGCAGCGGGAAAGTCCGCGAAGAAACCCGCAAAGCCGTCAATGCCGCCATTGCGGAGTTGAACTACACGCCCAATGTTGCCGCTCGTGCGCTTGTAACATCGCGCGAAGTGCGGATCGGCGTGATCTATTCCAATCCGAGCGCCGCTTTCATGCATGATTTCCTGATCGGCGTGTTTGAAGAAGCGTCGGTCATGGGCGCGCAACTGACCCTGCTTGGGGGCCAGGATGGCCGCCCTCCGCCGCCCGAAGCGATCCACCGCCTGATCGCGTCGGGCATAGGCGGCATCATCATTGCGCCGCCGCTGGGGGAATCGCGCGTGGTGCGCGACCCCATTCACCTGGCGCAACTGCCGATGGCGGTGGTGGGCGGCTATGCGCGCGATGCGATCTGCGTGCGGATCGACGATCGCGCGGCGGCCTATGACATGACGAAACATCTGATCGGGCTTGGCCATCGCCGCATCGGCTTCATCATCGGCAATCCGGGCCAGTCCGCCAGCGAAGACCGGCTGGCGGGTTTCGATGCCGCCGTGGATGAAGCCGGCGGCATTGAGACGATCCTGGTTCAGGGCGACTTCTCCTATACGTCCGGCTTGCTGGCGGGCGAGCAGTTGCTGGATATCGACCATCCGCCGACCGCCATCTTCGCGAGCAATGACGACATGGCCGCTGCGGTCGTCTCCGTCGCTCATCGCCGCCACCTGTCCGTGCCCGAAGACCTGACCGTGGTCGGCTTTGACGATACCACCGCCGCGGTGACGCTGTGGCCGCCGCTCACGACGATCCGCCAGCCCGTGCGCGAACTGGCGGCCGAAGCGTTGCGCCTTTTGACCCAGGAAATCAGCACCTCGCGCAAGGTGCGCCATCCCAAATGCCTGCTGGGCCATCAGCTTATCGAGCGGCAATCGACGGCCGCCATCGCGGGATAGACGATGGCGGCCGGCTCGATCGGCGGGTGCAGGGGGAGGTCGCACCGCCGACCGTATCGGTAAAGGTCAGAATTTGAAGCGCACACCGGCACGATACATGCGGCCTACGACATCATAGAGAGCGGGATTGGCGAAATAGGGCGAGCGCGCCGGGTCGCGGTCGAACAGATTGTCGACCTTGGCATAGGCGGTGATCGCGGGCGTCACATTATAGGTGCCGCCTATGTCCAGATAGAAGGCGCCGGGCATGAAATTATCGTTGATCGTCTGCTGGTTGTTGGTGGATGCCGGACAAGTGCCAGGCTGGCACTCAAGATATTGTTTACCCAGCACGCCATCCGAAAACCAGCGTTCCTGGACATAGATGGAGAAGGTGTCGGTGGCATAGGTCTGGATCGCCAGCCATTTCCAGTCGGGCGTATTGCCCAGGTTCGCGCCCGCCGAGTCCAACGGAACCGAACCGAACAGCCCGTTGTCAGTGACGAATTTCCGAATATGGGTCGCCAGCGCGCGCAACGTCAATGTGCCGTCCAGCCCCAATGGCCGCTGCCACACATAGCTGGCTTCGATATCGATGCCCTCTGTCTTGATCGACGCCAGGTTGAAGGCCTGGACATTGATGAAGTTCGGCCCGTTCTGGTTGTTCAGATTGAACGCATTGCAGGCATCGGGCAATATGTTCCGCCAACAGAGATCGACGATATCGCCAGCGCCCAGGCTGGAAATCACGTCAGAAAGGTTGATCTTGTAATAATCCACCGAAAGGCTCGCGCCCGGCAACCAGGGAACATTGGCCATCGCAATGCCAAAGGTGGTGTTACGCGCGATTTCCGGTGTCAGGTTGGTATTGCCGATCTGATTCTGAATGGCGAGCACGTTGACGCCGCGGAACGGATCGAAAAAATTGGGCAAGGTGGTGGTGACGGGCGCTGCGAACAGCTCCGACAAATTGGGCGCGCGCACATCGCGCGACGTCACACCGCGTAACCGGAGCCCCTCGATCGGCAGATCCCAGGTGCCGCCGACCTTCCAGGCCCATACCGTGCCCGACGTGCTATAGTCCGTGACCCGCGCAGCCGCGTTCACATTGGCGCGGCCCACCGAACCGCTGTCGAACAGCGGCAGGTCGATTTCGACAAAGGCTTCCTTGACGCTGTAGGCACCCTGCCCGTTTTTATAATTGCCCGCATACCAATTATTGCCATCGTTCAGCAGCGCCGGATCGGCGGGATAGTCGCCATTATTGGGCGATAGGTCGGACACGCCCGCCCCATAGGGGTCGGCCGTAACCTTATAATATTCATGGCGATATTCCGCACCGAACGCCACCGAAAGCGGCCCCGCCCAAAGTTCGAAGGGCGAGCCGGAGAAATTGAGACTGACCACATCCTGCGTCTGGCGCGTCCGTTGATAAGGGCCGTTTTCGGGCATGATGTACGACAAGGCGGCGGCCGATGGCGGCGCGCCGCCGATGATGTTGAGCGGAACGCAGCCATTGGCCCGTGCGACGGGATCGGCGCACACGATCGCGCCATTCAATGTTACGGCCTGGATCGCCTGATTGAAGCGGCGGGACAGCATGATGTTTGTAACATCGACATCGGTATAATTGGTGCCATGCTGGTAATAGGCGTCATAGGTCCAATCCGACCCGCCTACCGTCACGCGCCCCTTAGCGCCGCCGACGAACCGATATTGGCGCCGATCGGTATAGACCTGCGTATTGCCCAGCGCCGCATTGCTGGTGCCATAGGCGAAATTGGTGATGCCCGCCGTGGCACAGGCCTGCTGCACTGTGGCCGGCACGAAGGGGTTGCTGCATTCGATGGTCAGATTGGGCCGGTTCATGCCCCCAACTGGCTGGTTATTGGTTTTCACCTGCGCGATGTTGACGGTCCCGTAGATTTCATTGTCGGATGCAAATTCAAAACCCAGCCGGCCATAGGTGTTCAGCCTCTGGATGCTCGATTGCAGCGATCGACCGGCATCGACATTGCCCGACAGATCGCCGCCGATGCAGAAGCCGGGATAACAGCCATTGACCGCGCCGGCTGCATTGCCGGACGGCGTGCCGTTGGACCCATATTGAAACTGGAACGGATTGCCCGCCTGGTCAAAGGCGATGCCCTGCAATGGCCCTGCAGTGATCAGGCCATATTTGGTATAATTATAGGGCTGCGCATAATCGAGCAGCAGATATTGGGGCGAGCCGTCATTCGTCACATTGCGGTTGATCAGCGTGGTTTGCTTGAACCAGTCGCGCCCACCGGCCAGCCCGATGCCGAAATCGCCGCCGCCAACGCCAGCCTCATCGCCATATTCGGCGCTGACCACGGCGCGCAAGCGGCCGTCGAGAAAGCTTTTGCCTGCCGCCAGTTGAACGAGATATTGTTCATTATCGCCATAGGTGGACACGCCACCCTGGATATTGCCCTTGAAGCCTTCGAAACGGGTATCGGTGATGAAATTGACGACCCCGCCCACGGCATCCGACCCATAGGAGGCCGAAGCACCGCCATTGACCACGTCCACCTGCTTGATGAGCAGTTGCGGGAACAGGCTGACATCGGGAATGCCGGTGACATTGGCACCAACGACGCGCTGTCCGTCCAGGAGCGTCAGCGTGCGGATCGGCCCCAGACCACGTAGCGAGAAGGAGGACAGGCCCTGCTGGCCGCTCGACGTGCTGAACGTGTTGACCGTGGAGCCGGTCGAGCCTTGCAGCGAAGGCAATTGGGCGATGGTGGTGAAGATATTGGGCTGCGCATTGGCCTCAATCTGCTCGGTGCCGATCATGGTGGTGGGCGTTGGCGCATTGAAACCCGTGGAGGTGATGCGCGACCCGGTCACGATGATATCCTGGTTCGTCCCGGCCTGGTCGGCCGATACCGCAGTTTGCGGCGCTTCCCTTTGGACGACGACGCTCGGCGCATCCTCCTGTGCCAAAGCTATTGTCGGCAAGGCGAGAATCGATGCTATCGCTATCATAGACCCCGCCGCCCTAAAGGCAGGCTGCCGTCCATGATGATAATGTGATGCTAGCTTGCTCATATTATCCTTCTCCCAAGATATTGTATTTATATGATATTGAAAAAATTTCAGCGAGGGTTGCATACCCCATCTTGCGCGCGCGGAGGGGTGGCCCAGTCAAAGCCTTCCACCTGAATGAACCATTTAATGGTAACGTTAACCTGATTTATGGAGACCGCTCCAGGCTGTCAACAATCTTGTGCACCAGCCGCGATATTATGTCTGCCAAGCGTTCCAGGGCGATGATCCGCCGGGGCCGAAATAGGCGAACCATTGTCCGGGTCGCTGTACGCGATCGACACCCGCCGACGCTTCCTGACGCCATCAAATAAGGGCAGGCGATCCACGACCGCCTGCCCCAAGTCCCTTTCATGGGAATATCAAAAAGGGGGCATTGCTGCCCCCTCGCCGATCATGTCGTCAGACCAGCCAATAACGCAAGCCAAGGGACAGAAGCGTCAGGGCGAGCACGCTCGCAACCCATATCCCCACGAACCACCCCAGCTTCGTCAGCCGCGACCGCATCAGTGATAACCCTCGCTGCCGACCTTGCCCCGGAACACCCAATAGGCCCAGGCGGTGTAGGCGAGGATGATCGGGACCAGCACCGCGCCGCCGATCAGCATGAAGAGCTGGCTGCGATAAGGGGCAGCCGCTTCCCAGATGGTGACGCGCTCTGGAATGACATAGGGCCAGATCGAGATGCCAAGACCCAGCAGGCACAGGCCGAACAGGGCGAGCGCCCAGAGGAAGGGCTGGGCGTCCTTGCGCCGCGAGAGGCTGCGATAGAAGAACCCCGTGACGATGACCGTCGCCAGCGGCACTTGCGCGGTGGCGAGCACACCCGGCCAGGCGAGCCAGCGGCTTTGATAGCTGCCATCCAGCGTCAACGTAGCCAGACTGACCGCGCCAATCAGGATCAGCAGCGCGATGCCCAGCCGACCGGCATAGGTTACCGCCTGGCGCTGCAAGCTGCCCTCGGTCTTCCAGTTGAGCCAGCAGGCACCGAGCAGCGCATAGCCGACCATCAGGCCAACGCCGGTGAGCAGCGAGAAGGGCGAAAGCCATTCCCACCAGCCGCCCGAATAGGCGCGGCCCTCGACGCTGATACCCTGCAACAAGGCACCCAGCGCAATCCCTTGGGCAAAGGTGGCGACGGCCGACCCGCCGGTGAACGCACGGTCCCACCAGGCACGGTGCGCCGGATCGCGCCAGCGAAACTCAAACGCGACGCCGCGCAGCACAAGGCCAAGCAGCATCGCAATCAGCGGCGCATAAAGCGCGGGCAGGATGATAGCATAGGCGAGCGGAAAGGCCGCGAGCAGCCCGCCCCCGCCCAGCACCAGCCAGGTTTCATTGCCATCCCATACCGGCGCGATGCTGTTCATCGCGGTGTCGCGGTCCTTGCCGACTTTGAACAGCGGGAAGAGCAGGCCGATGCCGAGGTCGAACCCGTCCATCACGACATAGGCGATGATCGCAAAGCCGATGATGGCGGCCCAGATGACGGTCAGGTCGATCATGCTTCGCCTCCTTCTATGGCGGGTGCCGGGGTGATGCCTGCGGTGCGGATCGGCGCACCATCCAGCGTGCTTTCATGCGCCTGCGGCGGCTTCTTCATCAGGTGCAGCAGATACCAGATGCCCATGCCGAACACGCTGAAATAAACGATGACGAAGGCCAGCAGCGACGCTGCGACGGCGGGCGCATCCAGCGGCGAGGCGCTTTGCGCTGTGCGGAGCAGGCCGTAGACGGTGAAAGGCTGCCGCCCGACTTCGGTCACGATCCATCCCGCCAGCACGGCGACGAACCCCGATGGCCCCAGTAACAGCGCGGCGCGATGCAGCCATGGCCAGTCATGCAGCTTGCCGCGCCAGCGCGCGATCAGGCTCCACAGGCCCAGCCCCAGCATCGCAAAGCCGATGCCGACCATGACGCGAAACGCCCAGAAGACGATCCCGACTGGCGGCTGATCCGCCTGTGGCACGGTGTCGAGACCCTTCATCGGCGCATTGAGATCATGCTTGAGGATCAGCGACGATGCCTTGGGAATGGACACAGCATAATCGACCCGCTTGTTGGCGCTGTCGGGGATTCCGAACAGGATCAGCGGTGCGCCGTCGGGATGGCTGTCATAATGGCCTTCCATCGCCATGACCTTGACCGGCTGATGCTCCAGCGTGTTGAGGCCATGCATGTCGCCTGCAAAAATCTGGATCGGCGCGACGATCGCCGCCATCCACATCGCCATGGAGAACATGGTGCGCGCGCCAGGGTTGGTCCGGTCCTTGAGCAGATGCCAGGCCCCCACGCCGCCGACCGCGAAGGCCGTCGTCAGATAGGCGGCCAGAACGGTGTGGACCAGGCGATAGGGGAAGCTGGGGTTGAATATGATCGCCATCCAGCTTGGGCCGGGCAGGAACTGGCCGTTCGCCCCCATCTCGAAACCCGTGGGTGTCTGCATCCAGCTATTGACCGACAATATCCAGAAGGCGGAGATGAAGGTGCCGATTGCGACCGCGCAGGTGGCTGCGAAGTGCAGCTTGCGCCCGACCTTGTTGATGCCGAACAGCATGACGCCCAGGAACCCTGCCTCCAGGAAGAAGGCGGTCAGCACTTCATAGGCCATCAACGGCCCGATGACCGGCCCTGCCTTGTCGGAGAAGACCGACCAGTTGGTGCCGAATTGATAGGACATGACGATGCCTGACACGACGCCCATGGCGAACACGACGGCGAAGATTTTGAGCCAGTAACGGAAGAGATTGGCATAGACGCCTTTGCCGGTGGCGAGCCACAGCCCCTCCAGCACCATCAGAAAACTGGCAAGGCCGATCGAAAAGGCCGGGAACAGAAAGTGGAAACTGACCGTGAAGGCAAATTGCGCGCGGGCCAGGATCAGGGCGTCTACGGAGTCGAACATTCGGAATGTCCTTTCGCCCGACCTTCTATCAGACGGGCAGGGAGAAAGAGATAGGGCAGATTGTCAGAGGCCAGGTATAAATGCAGCAGCGCTGCGCCAGAGCATGTAGAGGGCGACGACGAAGATCAGGATCGCAAAGACGGTGGTCAGCCGCCCGGTCTTGGCCCCCAGCCGCTCGGCCAGCCGCGTGCCGCCGACGCTGCCGACCACGCCGCCCGCCACGAACACCGCGGCGAGCGGCCAGTCGATCAGCCCGGAAAAGGCATAGTTGGCGGCCGTGGTGAGGCCGAACGCCGTAACGGCGACGAGCGAGGTGCCGACCGCCATCAACATCGGCATGCCGGTCGAGGCGACCAGCCCCGGCACGATCAGGAAGCCGCCGCCAATGCCGAAAAAGCCCGAAAAAAGCCCCGACCCAAGGCCATAGCCGACCACCTTGGGCGCTTTTTCGCGATTGCATTCCGCGCCGGGATTGCCCGCATTGCCGCGCCCCTTGAGCATCAGCACGCCGACCAGCAGCATGACGAGCGCGAACAGCGCCAGCAATTTGTCGCCATCCACCATCTTGCCGAAGGTCGATCCGGCGAGCGCGCCGACGATGCCCGCCGCGGCATAGATGCCGCCGCAGCGCCATTTGACATGATGGGCACGGGCATGGCTGGCCAGCCCCGTCGCGGCATTGATGGCGACCGCGAGCGCGCTGGTGCCGATGGCGACATGAGGGTTGGGCACGCCGACCAGATAGACCATCAGCGGCACGGCCAGGATGGACCCGCCGCCGCCGACCAGGCCCAGCACGAAGCCGACCAGGCTGCCCGACACGCCGCCCAGCAGATATTGGGTCAGGTCCATCATGACTGCGACCCGATCGGCTGGGGCTTGACCATCCACTCGCGGCCCTTGAGCATTCCATGCCAATAGACTGGCGGCAAGATGGTATCCTTGAGCAGCCAGGACAGGCGCGACGGTCGGGTGCCGTCGATCAGCCAGTTGGGGAAGCTGGGCATCAATTTGCCGCCATAGCCGAACTCGGCCAGCACGATCTTGCCGGCCTCCACGGTCAGCGGGCAACTGCCATAGCCGTCATAGGCCGCGACCGGGGGCTGGCCATCGAGCGCGGCCAGCGCGTTCACCGCGACCACCGGAGCCTGTTTGCGTGCGGCCGCCATCGTCTTGGCATTGGACGCCGAACAGGCATCGCCCAGCGCGAAGATATCGGGGTAGCGCGGGTGGCGCAGCGTCGCCTCGTCCACCGCGACGAAGCCGGAGGGGGCGGCGAGCAGACTGTTGCGGATGAAGTCGGGCGCGACCTGCGGCGGCACGACATGGATCATGTCATAGCGTTCCGCCACGCGCCTGACGCCATCGCCGTCGGCTTGCTCGAAAATGGCGGTCTTGGCCGGGCCATCGATTTCCACCAGCTTCGACCCGAAATTCAGGTGAATGCCGTAGCGGTCGACATAATCCATCAGCGCCGGGACATAGGCGGCGACCCCGAACAAGGCTGGCCCGGCGGTGTGGAATTGCACGTCGCTATGCGCCAGCACGCCCGCCTTTTCCCAGCGGTGGCAGGACAGATACATCGCCTTTTGCGGGGCGCCCGCGCATTTGATCGGCATTGGCGGCTGGGTGAACAGCGCGCGTCCGCCCTTGAACGCCTTGGCCAGGCGATGGGTATAGGGGGCCAGATCGTAGCGATAATTAGACGTGACGCCATCATGGCCCAGCGCATCGGCAAGGCCGGGAATGGCGTTCCAGTCGAGCTTGATGCCGGGACAGACGATCAACACGCCATAGCCGATCCACCGCCCGTCATCGAGCAGCACCTGTTTGTCATCGGGCAGGAAGCTATTGGCCGCCCCCTTGATCCAGGTCGCGCCGCTCGGAATCAGGTGCGCCTCGCTGCGCCGGGTAAAGCCGCTGTCGAACACGCCCGCGCCCACCATCGTCCAGCCGGGCTGGTAATAATGATCGTCGCTTGGTTCGATGATGGCGAGCCGGATGCCCCGGCGGCGCTTGAGGATGCTGGCCGCCGTGGCGATCCCGGCGCTGCCGCCGCCAATGATCAGGATATCATAATGGGCGGCGTCCTGTCCGGCGACCAGTGCGTCCGCCATCGCTGCCAGCTTTTCGGCGCGGGCGCCCGACCGGCAATAGCCCAGCACCGGGCCGGGGAGCGTGTCGAGCGCGTGGCGCATCGCCTGCGCATCGGCATCGGTCATCGCGCCGGGGGTTACGGGGATGTGCGCGAAGGCGAGACCAGCGGCTCTGGCGACGGCACTGATATCCGCAGCGGTAGGCTGGCCATCCTCCTCGCCATCGGGGCGGTTGCAGATGATCGCGCGAAAGCCTTCGCGCGCGGCCTGTTCGACATCGTGCGGCGTCAGTTGCGGGGCGGTGCCGAAGGCTGGGGTCAGCCGCTTGATATCCATGATGATCCTCCTTGGTCCGGCGTGCCGGTTATGGTCTTGACGTGACGCCGTGCAGGGCCATGCCGCCCAGCATGGCAAGCACGAAGGGGGCAACCGCCGCCGGGGCGAGCGCCAGGCTGGCGATGGCAGGGCCGGGGCACAGGCCGCCAATGCCCCAGCCGACGCCGAACAGAATTGCGCCGAGCGCCAGCTTTCCGTCGATATCGCGGGTTTCGGGCAGGTTGAACTGCTGATCGGCGATGGGGCGCTCGATCCGCTTCTGCACCAGCCAGGCGAGTGCCATCGGGATCATCGCGCCGCCCATAACGAAGGCCAGCGTCGGGTCCCACGGCCCCAACAGATCAAGAAAGGCGCGCACCCGCATCGGATCGGCCATGCCCGACAGGGCAAGGCCCGCGCCGAACAGCGAACCGGACAATAGAGCAAAGATGATCCGCATCACAAAAGCCCTGCCAGACGCAGGATCGCCACGGTGGCAAAGCCGCTGCCCATGAACAAAGCGGTGGCGGTGAGCGAGCGGCGCGACAGGCGCGACACGCCACATACGCCATGGCCGCTGGTGCAGCCTGACCCTAGCCGCGTGCCATACCCGACGATCAGACCAGCGACGATCAGCAGGCCGGGCGCGGGATAGTTGGCCGGGACGCCGCCCGACAGCAACGCCACGACCAGCGCGCCCAATGGCAGGCCAAGGATGAAGGCGATCGCGACGCTGCGTGGCGCACCGCCCTGCGACAGGCCTGTGGCGCGCGCCGCAAGCCCGCTGACACCCGCGATCCGGCCAAGGCCGAGCAGCATGATCGCCGCCGCCACGCCGATCATCAGCCCGCCGATCAGGCCAGCGACCGGCTGCGCATCGGGAAAGCCGGGGATCATAGCTGGTTCACCGGGATTTTGAGATAGGCGACGCCATTATCCTCGGCGACGGGCAGATGGCCCGCGCGCATATTGACCTGCACCGAGGGCAGGATCAGGCGCGGCATGTCCAGCGTCGCGTCGCGCGCTTCGCGCATCGCGACGAATTCGTCTTCGGATATGCCGTCATGGGCGTGGATATTGGCCCGCCGCTCTTCCGCCACGGTCGTTTCCCAGACATAATGGTCGCGGCCTTCGGGCAGATAGTCATGGCACAGGAAGAGCCGGGTTTCGGGCGGCAGTTCCAGCAACCGGCGCATCGACCGGAACAAGGTGCGCGCGTCGCCTCCGGGGAAGTCGGCGCGCGCGGTGCCATAATCGGGCATGAACATGGTATCGCCCACGAACACCGCATCACCGATCACATAAGCGACGCAGGCGGGCGTGTGGCCCGGCACATGCAGCACCGTGACCGACAGGGTGCCGATCGCAAAACTGTCACCATCGGCCCACAGATGATCGAAGTCCGATCCATCGCGCGGGAATTCTGCGCCGACGTTGAACAGCGTGCCGAACATATGCTGCACTTCGCAGATATGCGCGCCGATCGCGATCTTCCCGCCCAGCTTTTGCTGGAGATAGGGGGCAGCCGAGAGGTGATCGGCATGGGCATGGGTTTCCAGATGCCAATCGACGGTCAGCCCCTGCTCCTCGACATAGGCGATCACCGGGTCGGCGGACACGACATTCGTGCGGCCGGAAGCGGGGTCGTAGGTCATCACGCTGTCGATCACGGCGGCGCGCAGCGTCTGCGCATCATGCACGACATAGGTCACGGTGAAGGTCGGCGGATCGAAGAAGGCCTTGATCACGGGCACACCTTCGCGGGCGGCGAGGATCTGCGTTTGGGCTTTGGTCAGCGCGGGGTCGGACATGCGACTCTCCTTTAGTTTCATATTTACATGAACCATGTATATGTATACACCGAGGTCGTCAAGGGGTTGCCTCCGGGCGATCAGGATTGCAGGAAAGCAGGCATGAGCGAAGTGATGACAGATGGGCGGCGGGCGGTGCGGATCGGCGACATGGCCCCCGATTTCCGCGCACGATCGACAAGGGGCGATTTTCAACTCTCGGCACTGCGCGGCCAATGGGTGATCTTCTTTTCACACCCCGCCGACTTCACGCCGGTATGCAGCACGGAATTCGCGGCATTGGCGCGACGGCAGGCGGATTTCGACGCGCTCGGCTGCAAGCTAGTGGGCCTGTCGGTCGACAGCCTCTACGCCCATCTCGCTTGGGTTCGCGCGTTGCGCGACCTGTTCGGCGTGGCGATCGACTTTCCGATCATCGAAGACCCCAGCATGGCGGTCGGCCGCGCCTATGGCATGATCGATGACGCCGCCATCGACAGCATGGCGATGCGATCGACCTTCTTCATCGACCCCCAGGGCATCATCCGCGCGACGACCTGCTATCCGCATAATGTCGGCCGTTCGGTCGACGAGATGCTGCGCCTGTTGCGCGCCTTGCAGCGAGTTGATGGCGCAAACAGCCTGACACCCGAAGGCTGGGCGGAAGGACAGCCGCTGCTATTGCCTGCCACCAAAGGCAACCAGGATGCGCCCGATTGGTTCTGCCGGTTCGAGCCATCAGCATGAGCGCGCTCCACGCCGATCGCGATGCCGCGGCGATGGCCGCCGAAAAGATCAAGGTTTTCGCCCAGCCGCAGCGGTTGATGATCCTGTCCTGCCTGTTGCGCGGCGAACGCAATGTGAGCGAAATCGCCGATATCACCGGCATCGGCCAGCCCGCACTCAGCCAGCAACTGGCCGAACTGCGTCGCGCCGATCTGGTGCAGAACCGCAAGGAAGCCAAGCAGGTGTGGTACATGCTTGCCGACGACGGCGTGGCGCTGTGCGTGCGCAATATCGAGGCGATCTTCGGCGGCGGCGGCGCACCGCTTTTACCAGCCGTCGAATCGATAGCCTTATCGGCACCGCCCGCCGATGGCGTGGCGGCTTTCGCCCGCATTCTGGGATGATCGCGCTGGCGGCAAGCGCCAACGCGATGGCGCTAGGCGATTGTTTCTTCCGGCCAGTATAGCTTCATTGGATTGTCGATCAGCAGCTTGCGTTGCAGTTCCGCTGTCGGGGCGATGCGCGGGATCATGTCGACCAGATGCCCGTCGTCGGGGATTGCGTCCTGCATATTGGGGTGGGGCCAGTCGGTGCCCCATAGCACGCGGTCCTGATAGTCGGCGACCAGCGGCGCGACCGTATCGGCAAAGGCGTTCCATGGAGTGCCATTGAGATCGAGGCGGTCGGGACATGTCGCCTTGAACCAGATGTCTTGGCGGGAATCGAGAAAGGTGCGAAATGCCTGCATATCCGTGCCGTCCGGTCCCTGGGTCACGTCGGGACGGCCCATATGGTCGACCACCAGGGGCACAGGGATGGCATCCATGAAGGGACGCAGCTCTTCTAGAATATCCGCTTCGAAATAGATGACCACATGCCAGCCTGCGGGCAGGCGTTTCGCCACTTCAAGGAATTTATCCTTGGGCGCATCATCGACGAGGCGCTTGAGGAAATTGAAGCGGATGCCGCGGATGCCGCCGTCGTGCAGGGCGGCAAGCTCTGCGTCCGAGATCGCCGGATCGACCACGGCGACGCCGCGCGCCCTTTGTATTCCATCTGGGCCGTTCGACTTGGCGATGGCGTCCAGCGTTGCACGATTGTCGGTCCCGTGGCAGCTCGCCTGGACGATGACGTTGCGGGCAAAGCCCAGATGTTCGCGCAGGGCGAACAGCATATCTGGCCCTGCATCTTCGGGCAGATATTTCGCCTTCGCGCTGAACGGGAAGTCCGCCATCGGCCCGAACACATGGCAGTGCGCATCAATCGCGCCGGGCGGGGGCGTGTAGAGCGGCTTGGATGGGTTGCCGTGCCAAGAGATGATGCGGTCACTCATGCGAAAATCTCTCCATCCATCAGTTTGCGGGCGGTGCGCAGCATGGCGGCGCTGGTGACGGTGCCGCTTTCGTCCAATTCCATGACGCAGGTGGTTTCGCCGGTGGGATGTTCCACCGATAGCGTCTTGCGAGGACCGTCGGGGATATTTGCCACCTCAGCCGCCGGCGACCCTTCGATCAGGCAGGCGGTGGCGACGCTGACGGCACCCAGCACGCCGATCGACGCATGGGCGCGGTGGGGGATGAAACTGCGCACGGTGACGGCTCCGCCATTGCGGGGTGGGGCGACCAGCATCATCTTGGGCACCGATTTTTCCGTGACGTCGCTAAGGTTCATGCGTTCGCCGACGGCGAGGCGGATCTTCTCGATCCGGGCTTTCAACTCGCTGTCCTTGTCCAGCGTATCGCGATCCTCATAGCCGGTAATGCCGACATCGCGCGCCTGCATCACGACGCAGGGCATGCCATTGTCGATCAGGGTGACGCGGACGCCCTCAACTTCGTCAAAGGCGTTGCCGGTCGGCAGCAGCGCGCCGCAGGAGGAACCGGCGGTGTCGCGAAATTCCAGCGGGATGGGCGCGGCGCTGCCGGGCACGCCGTCGATGCGAGCGTCACCATCATAGCGGACGGTGCCGCCGGGGGTCTGGACCGTGGCGATGGCAATCTGGCCGGTATTTTCCATGAAGATGGCGACCCGCGTTTCGTCCTGTTGCGCGGCGACGAGGCCGCGCTCGATCGCGAACGGACCGATCCCGGCGAGGATATTGCCGCAATTCTGCGCATCGCTGACGATCGCTTGATCCACGAAGACCTGGAGGAAGAGATAGTCGATATCGACGCCTTCACGCTCTGACTTCTTTACCACCGCGACCTTGCTGGTCAGCGGGTCGGCGCCGCCCATGCCGTCGATCTGGCGCGGGTCGGGCGATCCCATGGCGCGCAGGAGGAAGGCGTCGCGGGCGGCGGTGTCGGCGGGGAGGTCGTCGGCCAGGAAATAGCCGCCCTTCGACGTGCCGCCGCGCATCCACATGACCTTGGCGGAGGCGTGGTTCTCAGACATATTTGAGGCCCATTTCTTCCAGGCGCGGGCGCATATTATAGATGTCGAGGCCGAGTTCGCCTGCGGCCAGGCGGACGCGCTTGGCTTCTTCGGCGGCTTCGCGGGCCTGTGCTTTTTCCAGCACGGCAACGGCGTCGGCGCGCGGGACGACGCACACGCCGTCATCGTCGGCGATGATCACGTCGCCTGCGTTGACCAGCGCATTGGCGCAGACGATCGGGACATTGACCGATCCCAGCGTGCCCTTGATCGTGCCCTGGGCATGGACCGCTTTCGACCAGACCGGGAAATTCATCTGCTTCAAGTCGCGCAGGTCGCGGACGCCTGCGTCGATGATCAGGCCGCGACAGCCGCGCGCTTGGGCGGAAGTCGCGAGCAGGTCGCCGAAATAGCCATCGGTGCAGGGGCTGGTCGGCGCGAGGACGAGGATGTCGCCCTCTTGCAACTGTTCGATCGCGACATGGACCATCCAATTGTCGCCGGGAGGGGCGGAGATGGTGACGGCACTGCCGGCGATGCGAGCGCCGGGATAGATGGGGCGCATGTGCGGGGCGAGCAGGCCGGTGCGACCCTGGGCCTCATGGACGGTGGCGACGCCGCATTGGGCGAGGCCATCGATGACGGAAAGGTCCGCCCGTTCGATATTCTGGACGACGATGCCGGACATGGCCGCTTGCTCCTCTTTCCTAAACCGGACAGCGAAGTGGACAATAGTTACGCATTTCTCAAATCCGTTCTGGCGCAGACACATTAAATTTTGCTAATTGTCAAAAATGCAGGTCGATCAGTTCAATATCCGGCATCTCGCCGCGATGGTCGCGGTGGTTGAACAAGGCAGCGTCAGCCTGGCGGCGCGGGCGGTGAACCTGACCCAGCCTGCGGTAACGCAGGGCATTGCCAAGCTGGAGACGCAACTGGGCGCGGCTTTGTTCGAGCGGCGGCCAGGTGGGATGGTGCCGACACCCGTAGCCCTGCGCTTCAAACCGCGTGTCGATGTGGCGTTGCGGTTGATCGGCAGTAGCCGGGTAACGGCCACGCAGATCCGCGCCTTTGTCGCGCTGGCGCGCGGCGGCAGCTATGCGGCGGCGGCGGTGCAGGCTGGAGTGGCCGAGCCGTCGCTGCACCGCGCGGTCGGTGATCTGGGACTGGCGCTGGGGGTGCGCCTTGCCGAGCGGCGGGGGCGAGGCCTGATGCTGACCCGCGCGGGCGTGATGCTGGCGCGACGATTGCGGCTGGCGCTGGCGGAGTTGCGACAGGGACTGGAAGAAATTGCCGAGCTGACCGGGAAGGATAGCGGTCGGATATTGGTTGGGGCGATGCCGCTCAGTCGGGCCCGTCTGCTACCGCTGGCCATTACCAGTTTCCGACGGGACTTTCCGCAGGTCGATATTTCCGTTGTCGAAGGCTCCTATGCCGAGCTTGCGGGACCATTGCGCGATGGCGAGATCGACATGATGGTTGGTGCGTTGCGGGATGCGAGCATTGGGCAGGATCTGGTCCAACGTCCCTTGTTTGAGGACCGGCCAACCATCTTCGCGAGAGCGGGACACCCGCTGGAGCAGGGCTGGAATGGTGATGATCTGCGGCGCTTTCCCTGGATATTGCCGCCTGAAGGCACGCCGCTGCGGCAATTATGGCAGGCCATGTTCGCGGCGTTGGGCGGCGAGCTGCCCGCTGTACCGATCGAGTGCGGGTCCGTGATGACGGTGCGACAATTGCTGGTGAGCGGCGATTATCTGACCCTCTTGTCGGTCGATCAGTTGCGGGTTGAACTGGACAGCGGAATGCTGGCCGATATCGGGCCAGCACCGGGCGAGATCAGCCGTACTATTGGCGTCACCAGTCGGGCGGATTGGCGACCGACCCGGTTGCAGCAGCAGTTCATGGCGGCAATCGAGCGGGCCGTCGCAAACATCAATTCGTAAAATCTTATGACATGGACCCGGATGTGATTAGCCGGGCAGATCATAATTCTGCATTCCTCCATCCATGGAGCAGGAAGTCGGCCTTATCGGATTTGGAGAAGCGGGGTCCACCTTTGCACTGGCGGGGGGCTGGGCGGCCGCTGCCCATGTCTATGATGCCAAGGCCGAGGCAGCGGATACGCGCGACGCCATGCTGGCAGCCTATAGGCAGGCGGCCGTGCTTCCCGCACGCTCCATGAAAGATGCGTTGGATGGCGCGACACTGATCCTGTCACTGGTGACGGCAGACCAGGCACTGGCCGTGGCCGTGGCAGCGGCGGCCCTGATTGCACCGGGCGCGCTCTATTGCGACATGAACAGCATCGCGCCGCAGACCAAGCAAGCGGCAGCGAGGATAATCGAGGCAGCCGGTGCGCATTATGTCGATGTTGCGGTTATGGCACCAGTCGATCCAGCGCGATTGAACGTTCCATTGTTGCTGAGCGGCGGAGCGACGCAGGAGGCGCAGGCTCGACTGGCGACACTTGGATTCGCCAATATTCGCGTCGTGGGGTCCGATGTCGGACGCGCATCCTCGATCAAGATGCTTCGCTCGGTCATGATAAAGGGGATGGAAGCACTGACCGCCGAATGCGTACTGGCGGCGGAAGCGGCGGACGTGCTGGACGAGGTGCTGGCGTCGCTTGACGCGAGCGAGAAGACCCAGCCCTGGGATGTGCGCGCCGATTATAATCTAGACCGGATGTTAATGCATGGCCTGCGCCGCGCGGCCGAGATGGAAGAGGTGGTCAAGACGCTCGAAGGGCTTGACACGGGCGCTGCCATGACGCGCGGCACGGTCGAGCGGCAGCGGGCAATTGGTGCGCTGGGGGCGGAAACGGTGCCAGAGGGGTTGAGCGCGAAGATTGCGCATATTGTTCGTGACTCTCCTGCCCGTCATTCCCGCGAAAGCGGGGGAGCATCTCCGGCGTTGGCGAGGGCGGAAGCGCTGGGAGATGGGTTCCCGCTTTTGCGGGAATGACGGAGGTTTTGGGGCGGCCGCTGCGTGCTGTCGCCTGAGACCCCAGTCTTCGCTGGGGTGACGGAATAAGGGTTGAGGAAAGAGACGCGATGAGCCTGATTATCGATTGCCATGGCCATTATACGGTGTTGCCCAAGGGGCATGACGCCTGGCGCGAAGAGCAGAAGGCCGCGTTCAAGGCGGGTACGCCCTGCCCGCCTTATCCCGACATCAGCGACGCGGAAATTCGCGAGACGATCGAGGCGAACCAGTTGCGCCTCATCAAGGAGCGCGGTGCGGACCTGACCATTTTTTCACCCCGCGCATCGGCCATGGCCCCGCATGTCGGTGACGAGGCGATGGCCAAGGAATGGGCGATGCGCTGCAACGACCTGATCGCGCGGGTGGTGGCTATGTTCCCCGAAACCTTCGTCGGTGTGTGCATGTTGCCCCAGTCGCCCAAGGCGGACATGAGCAACAGCATCGCCGAACTGGAACGCTGCGTCGAGATGGGGTTCATCGGCTGCAACCTCAATCCCGATCCGGGCGGCGGGCATTTCACCCATCCGCCGCTGACCGACCGCTACTGGTACCCCTTCTACGAAAAGATGGTCGAGCTGGACGTTCCGGCGATGATCCATGTGTCGGGCAGTTGCAACCCGGCGATGCATGCGACCGGCGGCTATTATATCGCCGCCGACACCATCGCCTTCATGCAGTTGCTGGAAGGCGATCTGTTCAAGGATTTCCCGACCCTGCGCTTCATCATCCCGCATGGCGGTGGCGCGGTGCCCTATCATTGGGGGCGGTATCGCGGCCTCGCCGACATGCTCAAGAAGCCGGACCTGTCGACGCATCTGATGAACAACATCTTTTTCGACACCTGCGTCTATCACCAGCCGGGCGTTAATCTGCTCGCCGATGTGATCGACAACAAGAATATCCTGTTCGGATCGGAGATGGTCGGCGCGGTGCGCGGTATCGATCCGACCACCGGCCATTATTTCGACGACACCAAGCGTTATGTCGATGCGCTGGAGATCAGCGATGCCGAGCGCACCGCGATTTTCGAGGGCAATGCCCGCCGGGTGTTCCCGCGCCTTGACGCCCAGTTGAAGGAGAAGGGACTATGATAACAGAAGATCCCAAGGACCAGGATATCCACGAATATCTGGCCGAGTTCGATGATATTCCCGGAACCCGCGTGTTCACCGCCAAGCGCGCACGACAGGGCTATCATATGAACCAGTTCGCCATGAGCCTGATGAAGGATGAAAACCGCACCCGGTTCAAGGCCGATGAACGCGCCTATATGGACGAATGGCCGTTGACTGAGGACATGAAGCAGGCGTTGCTCGCGCGCGATTATAACAAATGCCTGGACCTGGGCGGCAACGTCTATTTCCTGTCCAAGCTGTTCTCGACAGATGGCATCCCTTTTGCGGAGGCCGTCAGCACGATGACCGACATGGCGTTCCCGCAATATCGGGAAATGATGATGAATGGCGGCCGCTCACCCGAAGGTGTGCGGTCGATCAGGGCCAACGCCGCGTCTAGCGGCGAAACCAACGAAGGAAGCAGATGATGGCACGAATTACCGCTGGTGTGGCGTCGAGCCATGTGCCGCTGTTGGGCGTGGCGTCCGATTTCAACAAGGACCGGGACGATTATTTCGGCCCGATCTTCGCTGGTTACGACTGGACGCGCGAATGGGAGAAGGCGGAAAAGCCCGATGTCATCATCCTGGTTTATAATGACCATGCGTCCGCCTTTGACATGAAGGTCATCCCCACTTTCGCTATCGGTTGTGGCGAGCGCTACAAGTCCGCCGACGAAGGCTGGGGGCCGCGCCCGGTCCCTGACGTCGAGGGCCATGCAGACTTGGCCTGGCACATTGCGCAAAGCCTGGTGCTGGACGAGTTCGATATGACCATCATCAACGAGATGGATGTCGACCATGGTCTGACCGTGCCGCTTAGCATGATGTTCGGCAAGCCAGACGCCTGGCCGTGCAAAGTCGTGCCGCTGGCTGTGAACGTCGTTACCTATCCGCCGCCATCGGGCAACCGCTGCTGGGCGCTGGGTGAAGCGATCGCCAAGGCGGTCAAAAGCTTCCCTGAAGATCTGAATGTACAGATCTGGGGCACGGGCGGCATGAGCCACCAGTTGCAAGGGCCGCGCGCGGGCCTGATCAACAAGGATTGGGACAATATGTTCCTGGACGGGTTGATCGGTGAAAGCGATCATCTGCGCCGGATTCCGCACATCGAATATCTGCGCGAGACGGGCAGCGAAGGCATCGAAATGGTGATGTGGCTGGTGATGCGCGGTGCACTGGGGAAGAAGACCCGCGCGCTGCATCGCCACTATCATGTGCCCTGTTCCAACACGGCTATTGGTCATCTGGTGCTGCGCCCCGATAATGGCGAGGGGCTGGATATGACTGGCAGCGATACCGTTACCGCGATTGCGGCGGAGTAAGCCTCTTCATGATGGGTGCAGGCTCGCTTCGCTCGCACCCACCCCTTCCCCCTCCCTTGAAAGGGAGGGGCTTATTACGGAGTAGTTTCTCATGCGTATTGCTTTGGCGGGCGCGGGTGCCTTTGGCGAAAAGCATCTGGATGGCCTCAAAAATATCGATGGCGTAACGGTCACGTCGCTGGTTGGGCGGCGGCTGGATGCGACGCAGGCGATTGCCGATAAATATGGCATTGGCCATGCGACCACCGAATTGGCCGACACCCTGGCGCGCGACGATGTCGATGCGGTGATCCTGTGTACGCCCACGCAAATGCATGCGGCCCAGGCGATCGCCTGCATGGAAGCGGGCAAGCATGTACAGGTCGAAATTCCGCTGGCCGATAGCTGGGCCGATGCGCAGGCCGTACTGGCCAAGCAACAGGAAACCGGCCTTGTCTGCATGGTCGGGCATACGCGGCGGTTCAACCCCAGCCACCAATATGTCCATAACCTGATTACTGCTGGCGACCTCAATATCCAGCAGATGGACGTGCAGACCTATTTCTTCCGCCGCAAGAATATCAATGCGAAGGGCGAAGCGCGGTCGTGGACCGACCATCTGTTATGGCATCATGCCGCGCATACGGTTGACCTGTTCGCCTATCAGGCGGGCCCGATTGTGTTTGCCCATGCAATGCAGGGGCCGATCCATCCCGAATTGGGGATCGCCATGGACATGTCGATCCAGTTGAAGAGCGAAAGCGGGGCGATCTGCACCCTGTCGCTGTCGTTCAACAATGACGGGCCGCTGGGCACTTTCTTCCGCTATATCGGCGACACCGGCACTTATATTGCGCGCTACGACGATCTGGTGAACGGCAAGGAAGAGCCGATCGACGTGTCGAAGGTCGATGTGTCGATGAACGGTATCGAATTGCAGGACCGCGAATTCATCGGCGCGATCCGCGACAGCCGCGAGCCCAATTCAAGCGTCGCCAAGGTGTTCGACTGCTATCGCGTACTGGGCGAATTGGAACAGCAGTTAGACGCTTCGACGTCGCAGTGATTTAGCGGCAATAGCGGTGGAAGGTCGGGCCTGTCGCCCGACCTTCCATCCTCCGCTGATCGGCGCTCGGACCGTGTGCGGGACCGAGCGATAGGGTCAGCGGCCCAACCAGTTAGGCGCGCGTTTTTCGAGAAAAGCGCGGGGGCCTTCCTGGAAATCCTCGGTAAGTTTAATGACCTCCTGAGCATCCAGGCCCATCTGGAACAGCGTGTCATCATCATGGTCGAGCGCCGTGCGCGCGACCTTAAGGCTTTCGCGCACCGCAATCGGCGCGTTCACGCAAATGCGCTCGGCCAGTGCCAAAGCCCCCTCGACAGCGCCACTAGTCTCGGTCATATGATTGATCAAGCCGAGTTCGGCCGCCCGACGGGCAGTGATCCGGTCGCCCGTAGCAATAAGTTCCATCGCTATCGCGCGGGGAACAGCACGCGGCAGGCGATACACCCCTCCCGCTGCGGCAACAAGGCCGCGTTTCACCTCAGGCAGGGCAAAGGTCGATTGCTCCGACGCAACGATCATATCGCAAGACAGGGCAAGTTCGCAGCCACCGGCCACGGCAAAACCCTCTACCGCAGCGATCCAGGCCTTGTCTCGACGATGTTTGACGAAACCCGCAAAGGCACCGTCAGGCGTGAAAAGCCCATCCATCCCGCCTTCTGACACTTGTCGCAAATCAGCACCGGCGCAGAAGGCTACTCCGCCTGCGCCGGTCAACACGGCCGCCCAGATGTCGGGATCGGCTTCGACCCGCTTGACCGCCGCATCAAGTTGGGTGGCAACCGCCGAGTTGACCGCATTGCGCGCTTCAGGACGGTTGATGGTGATAAGCGCAACATGCGGGCGCGCGATTTCAAAGAGAATTTCGCTCATGGATCTTTCCTCAATAAATTTCGATCAGGCCAGCGGCCCCCATGCCGCCACCCACGCACATAGTGACGACGCCATAGCGGGCACCGCGGCGCTTTCCTTCGATCAATATATGGCCGATCATACGCGCACCGCTCATGCCATAGGGATGGCCCATCGCGATGGCACCGCCCGAAACATTGAGCAGGTCGTTGGGAATCCCCAGCGTATCGCGCGAATAAAGGAGCTGGCTGGCGAAGGCTTCGTTCAATTCCCAGATGCCGATATCATCGACCTTCAGTCCGTTGCGTTCAAGCAGGCGCGGAACCGCAAAGACCGGCCCTATGCCCATCTCTTCCGGTGCGCAGCCAGCAACGGCCATGCCGCGATAGGCACCGAGCGGCTCCAGCCCGCGGCGCGCCGCTTCCTGCGCGCTCATCAGCACCAGCGCCGCCGCACCATCAGACAATTGGCTGCTGTTACCGGCCGTGACCGAACCGCCAGGCGAAAGTATCTGACCGCCCTTATAGGCTGGCGGAAGCTGTCCGATTGAGTCGACAGTCGTGCCAGGCCGCAATCCTTCATCGGTCGACAGCGTCACCTCCCGCGCCGTGACTGCGCCTGTCGCCTTGTCCGCAACCAGCATGGTCGTGGTCATAGGGACGATTTCCTGCGCGAACCGTCCCGCCTCCGTTGCTGCGACCGCTCGCTGGTGCGACTGCGCGCCCAGTTCGTCCTGGGCTTCACGGCTGATGTTGTAGCGCCGCGCAACCATTTCTGCGGTTTCGAGCATGCTCATATAGATGTCTGGCCGGTTGGCCATCAACCACGGGTCCTGCGCGCGATAGAGGTTCATCTTATCGTTTTGAACAAGCGAGATAGACTCGACGCCGCCCCCTACCGCAATGTCCATGCCGTCTTGCACAATCTGCTTGGCCACGGTGGCGACTGCCATCAGACCCGACGCACATTGGCGATCGATGCTCATCCCCGCGACCGAAATCGGCAATCCGGCGCGCAGAGCCCCCTGCCGGGCAATGTTGGAGTGGGTCGCGCCCTGCTGCATGGCGCAGCCGAGCACCACATCCTCGACTTCCGCGACATCAAGTCCCGCGCGTTGCACGGCGTGGGCGATAGCATGGCCCGCCAGCGCCTGCGGCTGGGTATCGTTAAATGCACCGCGATAGGCCTTGCCTATGGGCGTTCTCGCCAACGACACAAAAACAGCTTCACGATTCGGCATGGGCGCTCTCCTAGAAAAAGCGATGTTGCTTAATATTCCAAATCGTCATACATTATTGCAGGACCTAATCAAGGGCGAGGTGAGCATGGCAAAGGTAAAGGCAGGCGTCGTAGGCGCGGGGTTAATGGGCGCAGAGATCGGTCTGGTGTTTGCAATCGCGGGACATGACGTAACATTAGTCGATAGCGCCCCCGATGCACTGGAGCGGGCGATCAAGCGCCTTACTATGATCGTCGAGAAAGGCATTACCGCCGGTCGCTATGAAGCCTCCACCACCGCGGCGCTAGGACGCATCCGTACCAGTACGACACTCGAAGATCTGGCCGATTGCGACATCGTCAGCGAAGCCGTGTTCGAGCAGGAAAAGATCAAGATCGATGTGTTGAACGCGCTGGCGCGCATCTGCCGCGGTGATGCGATGATTGCTACCAACACGTCGACAATTCCGATCGGAACGCTGGCGGGCCAGTTGCCCGCCGAGCGGCGAGCGCGTTTCATTGGCACGCATTATTTTTCGCCGGTTTCCCGCATGGCGCTGGTGGAAGTAATCCCCGGCTTCGAAACGGCCGATTCCACTTGCTCAGAAGCGATCGCGCTGATGAAAGATATTGGAAAGACGCCTATTAAGGTAAAGGATGTCGCTGGCTTTGCAGTTAATCGCATGCTGCATGCGATGATGATAGAGGCTGTCCGGCTTGTGGAAGAAGGCGTTGCCACGCCTGAGGAACTCGACTTAGCGTGCAAGCTGGGCCTGGGCCATGCCATTGGCCCGTTCGCACTGATGGATGCCGTCACCTCTACCCTCTGCGTTCAGGCACAGGAGATCATGCAGGAAGCCTATGGCGAGCGGTTCCGTCCGCCCGCATTACTTAAGCAGCGTGTGCGCGCCGGCTTTGGTGGCGGAAAGGGCAAGCCGGGCTGGTATAGCGGTTGAGGTTCGTTCCTTGGATGGAGGGCACGCGCAGGGCCTATTGGCAAAGCAAGAACCCGCGTTAGAAGGGCCGCAAACCTCGGTCTTTCGCTTGCAAAGGGCATTTTGAAATTGCGAACCTCGGATGACTCTTTGGATTTGGCCCTGATTGGTGCCCCTGGGCATTCGTCCGGCAGAACGCCGTTTGAAAATGTCTATCGCGGCGTCATCAGGGCCTTGTACGAAGGCCGCTATGTGCCGGGCCAGCGCCTGATCGCTCCCGACCTCATGCGCGAATTCGACGTCGGCCGAGGGACCATCCGCGAGGTTCTGCAACGTCTGGCATCGACCGGGGTGGTACAACTGGTGGCGCAAAAAGGCGCGCGTGTGCGACGTCTTTCCCGCCGCGAGGTGACTGAAGTACTCGACCTTGTTGAAGTGCTTCTTGGTCTAGCCGCTCGTGGTGCCGCGCATGCTGTGGTCGATCCAGCGCTTCATAAAGGTCTGCAGGACCGTTATGAAGCGCTGACCAGCAGCCCTTTTGATACAGATTTTGCTGGCTTCGTCGCGGCACGCGAACAATATTATCGCTATCTTGTGCAACTGGGTGGCAATCGGGAACTGCAACGCATTTTCCCATCCATCCAGGTGCACATCATGCGGATGCAGTTGCGCGCATTCAATCGAGCGGGCGATTCCATAGACCTTTCTGATTATGGCCTGCTACAAAGCGCTGTCCTTTCGCACGACCCGGAAAGTGCTGAACGTGCGGGGCGTGCTCACGTCCAACGCACCATGGGCCGCATTGCAGAACTGCCAGACCGCGCATTTGAACCGGAAGGCTAGAGTCTCCCCTGAGCAGAAGACTTACGGCATCGCCGCGCACGGCAGCGCGTTATCGCCTGACCGGATAATCCATGAGCGTAATGCGTGGATCGGGCACGACTACCCCGACTTTCCCCGCATATGCATACCAGGCGCGAACCAGATCAGCCTTGCGCTCCGGTTCGACATCCGAAAGATCGCGGGTTTCACCCGGATCGATCGCGATATTGAACAGTCGTCATAGGCCTTGCAATCCGCCGCTTCGTCAACGGTTAGGTGGAAGGCGAGCGGTCGTCCGAGGGCATAGCCAGACAGTGAAGCTTATTGGTGAACCCGCCCCGCGAGCGGCCGAGAGCGCGTAGATGAGTCCCCCTTTTCCGCCCGCTGCCGAGACGTGGGCGCGAACTGTGGTGCCGTCGATGCTGTAGTGGCTGCTGTCTGAATATGCATCGCATCAAGCGGCCCTCATGGCCTTGCTTAGCCGTGATCACCAAAAGCCATAGCGGGTCGGTTCGAATGTCGTAGCCGCCAACGGTATTGCTCAGCGTTCCGATCTGATCCCAATCAACGACCATACTGTCATCCCGGCATCTCAATCTTCGATACTATGGACGCCGCGCGCCATCAGGAACGAAAACTGCCCTGTCAGACGGGGTCATAATTTCACGGAAGATGTCAGGCCGTCATGTTTGCGCCACTACTCACTTAACCTGCCTTTAACTACATTGGCCTAAATTTTCGCTAGATAACGGGCTCGTAACGACCCCCTATAGCGAAGGACTTTGCACGATGCGAACAAGCACGATCCGACATGCCCTTGGGAAGGCTGTGGTCGTCGCGATGTCCATAGGGTTTGCAACCCATCCGGCAGTGGCGCAGATGGCCGGAGATCCGGCAGGGTCTGGTGCCATCGTCGGCGCAGTTGGCTGGCTGCAGGATACATTGCTGGGGACTGTTGCGACGACAGTTGCAGTCATATCTGTGGCCTTCGTCGGTCTGATGATGCTGACCGGCCGCATGAACTGGCGTCACGGCGTGTCTGTCATTCTGGGCTGTTTCATCCTGTTCGGTGCCGCTACGATTGTCGCTGGTATTCAGTCCACCGCACAAGCGGGCTACTAGGGCACCGCGGCAATGACCCATTTGCGCAGCGACCCTCTGTTCGTCGCCATGACCAGACCGACGACGCTGGCTGGTGTTCCCTATGGTTTTGTCATCGGCAATGTCATTGCGATGCTAGAACTGTTCCTTATTTTTCGATCACCTCTCGTGATCCTGGTGGGCGTGGTGGCACATTTAGCCTGCTGGTTTGGCTGCATTCGCGAACCACGGCTTCTGGACCTTTGGCTCGTCCGCGTCCGCCGTTGCCCGCGTATTAAAAATCGCAGATATTGGCAATGCAACTCTTATCGCCCGTGAGCCGGGATCGCGCGGCAATGGCGCGCGAACAATCGGCCGGCAGTATGCTGCCCTACGCCCTGCAACTGGATGATCACACGATCATGTTGCGGGACGGTCGGCTGATGCAGGTGATTAAGCTGGACGGCCTGCTGTTCGAAACCGCTGAAAGCGAGGAAATCAACTACCGCATGGAACTTCGCGACGCGATGCTCCAGGCGATCGGGTCTTCGCGTTTCTCGCTCTATCATCACGTGCTACGTCGCAGGGTCAATCCATCGATTGCAGGCGATTTTCCAGATATATTTTCCAATAGCGTGGATGCTATCTGGCGTGAACGGCGTGAACGGCGTGCGCTATTTTCCAACGAACTCTACATCGCCATCATTCGCCGCCCAGAAAGCGGCGCGCGCGGAATTGGCAGCCGGATCGCACAGAAATTCACCCGGTCCGGCGAACAGGCCGCGCGACGTGCCGGAGAGATGCGCGCGCTAGATGCCGCGCGCGATGCGTTGCTGGCCGCGCTCACCGCCTATCGCCCGACACTGCTTGGCACAACCGAAACGGCGCAGGGCATGGCGTCTGGCGCATTGCGTTATCTAGCGGCTCTCTACAATGGCTATCCGCACCAGGTGATATTGCCCTATGGCGACGTCGGCGAACATATTCCCGCTCGCCGCGTCAGCTTTGGCGCGCAGACATTGGAACTGGCCCCTACGGGCCACATGCCGCGCCGCTTTTCTGCCCTTGTGTCGATCAAAGATTATCCCGGCCTGACTTCCCCCGGCATGCTGGACAGCTTGTTTCGCCTGCCTATCGAGATGACCGTCACCCAGAGTTTTGTTTTCGTCGATCGCGCTGCGGCTCTTTCCCGGCTCAACCTGACCTTGCGCCGTATGCGAGCCGCCGATGACGAAGCCGTCGGGTTGAGAGAGGAACTGGGCGAAGCGCGAGACGCCGTGGCATCCGGTCGCGCGGGTTTTGGCGAACATCATCTCACCGTAGCGGTCCATGGCGATACGCCCGCCGAAGTCGATGCAGGCGTGGCCGAAATACAAGCTGCGCTGACAGATCTGTCGATTATCTCGGTGCGTGAAGATATCGGCCTGGAGCCTGCCTTTTGGGCACAATTCCCTGGCAACGAAGACTTTATCGCACGCAAGGCACTGGTATCCACGCGCAATTTTGCCGGCTTGGCCAGTTGGCACAGCTTTGCCACCGGCCAGTCCGAAGGCAATCATTGGGGCGTCCCGATCACATTGCTGGAAACGACCGCAGCCGGACCATATCATTTCAATTTCCATCAAGGCGATCTGGGCAATTTCACGATCATCGGTCCTTCCGGGTCCGGCAAGACCGTCGTGCTCAACTTCCTGATAGCCCAGGCCCAGCGCATCCAGCCCCGGATCGTTTTTTTCGACAAGGATCGTGGCGCGGAGCCATTTTTACGGGCGATGGGGGGCGTCTATGACGTTTTGCGGCCCGGCCAGGCATCGGGGCTGAACCCACTGCTGCTTCCAGATACCAGCGAAAATCGTCGCTTCCTGATCGAATGGATCGGCCGACTGGTGCATGATGGCAATGCGCTTTCTGCCGAGGACCAAGCGCTGATCGAACGCGCGGTCACGATCAACATGACTGCCCCTGCGCATCTGCGCCGGCTTCGCCATTTCGCGCAATTATTGCGCGGCGGCACCCGGCCCCATGCGGGCGATGTCGCCGCACGCCTCGCCCCCTGGATCGGCACCGGCGAGCATAGCTGGCTATTTGACAACGCCCAGGATTCCTTGGCCATCGACCAGCGTGTTATCGGTTTCGACATGACCCGGCTGCTGGACGATCCACGCACCCGCACGCCCGCGATGATGTATCTGTTCCACCGTGTGGAGGAAAGGTTGGATGGCACCCCCGCCATCATCGTGATCGA
Organism: Sphingobium sp. MK2; assembly: GCF_040170545.1. NCBI lineage: Bacteria > Pseudomonadati > Pseudomonadota > Alphaproteobacteria > Sphingomonadales > Sphingobiaceae > Sphingobium > Sphingobium sp. MK2. The sequence goes on along the minus strand of NZ_JAZDXA010000028.1, from coordinate 15,516 downwards.
TGAGGGCTGGAAAGCGCTGGACGACGATATATTCGTCGCGCGCATTCGCGATTGGGAAAAAACTATCCGCAAGCGTAACGGAATTGTGGGCTTTGCGACACAAAGCGCCGAGGATGCGCTTGAGAGCCGTATCGCGTCGGCCATCGTCGATCAGGCCGCCACCCAAATCTTCATGCCCAATCCCAGAGCAAAGGCGGAACATTATTGCGATGGCTTTGGCCTTACCCAGCATGAGTTCGAGATCATACGAATACTGCCCGATACATCTCGCGCCTTTTTGATAAAGCATGGGAGGGACAGTGTCGTTGCGCAGCTAGATCTGTCGGAAGAGCCCGACCTTCTAACGATCCTGTCCGGGCGGGAGACCACTGTCCGCAAGCTGGATGTCATCCGCGCAGAAGTAGGTGACGAGCCTATGGAGTGGATGCCGCACCTGCTGAAAGCCATAGCATGAGCGCCACATGCGGCAGTGCCGATCCCGATAGCTGGGTACGCAGCCTTTTTGCCGTCGCCGATTGCCAGGCGGCTCTGCTGGGTGCTGATGGATGGCAGGGGCTGTCATCCAGCACCCTGTTTGCGGTGATGCTGTCCGGGTTGTTAACGCTGGCAGTCGCCCGACTGGGATATAGATTGATGCGTGGCAACGTGCATCCTACCGAAGCCGTTACATTATCATTGCATATAGGGATCGTGATTGCGCTCGCGACGAGCTGGCAGGCTTATGATCGAGTCATTTATCGCGTCGCCATGAACGGGCCAGCAGAAATTGCTGCGGAGATATTTCCCGCCGCCGGTATAGATGCGACATATTTGTCAGAGCGGTTGCAGAATGCCTATGATGCCATCAGCATATCTCCAACTTTGTCGGACAGTAATAGCCAGAAAGCTGGTGATATTCCCTCATCTGAAAATGCCGCACCGGCTGAAAGTCAGCAGTTAGCCGACCGTAAAAGATCGGCAGGTTTGATGATCGCCAGCGGCGCGGGAACCTGGATTGCCGCGCGGATTAGCTTAGCGCTATTACTGGCCCTTGGTCCATTTGCCTTTGCAGCCTCCCTATTCCCGTTTTCAGCAGGCCTTTTGATCGGATGGCTGCGCGCTGTTCTAGGCACTGCACTCGCTACGCTTGTCATTCCGCTGGCGCTAACTTTGGAACTACAAATGCTGGACGCCCCCGTTCGCGCAGCATTGCGTGCGGGATCGGCGGAAATTGCAGGGCTGGATGCTATCGTATGGTCATTTGTTCTGGTGATCGCCGCCCTCATCTTCGCTGTCCAACGGTTCGCCGGAGGCCTGACCATGCCTCTCCACAACATGCGACCTTGGTTGGCGGTCAACGAACGGACTAGCGCGCCCTCCATGACGACATCAGCATCCAGCGCGTCTCCGTCAGCAGGTAGCAGTACGGCAAGATATCTGGGCGTAACCGTGGCCACCCATCCATCCCGCGCAATGGGCATCGTCCGCGCCGTCGAAACGCGAGAACGTTCTTTGCGCGCCGCTGGTCCTACCCTGCCCCCTTCCGCCGCAACCGCACAGACTGCAGGGTCGAACGGCAGAACATCCATTCGTCGCGGATCGCAAATTGTTGACGGAGCACGCCGAAGCGGAGGCGGGCGCCCCTCTCTTCTTTCCAAGCGTCCGGAGGCGCTATCATGAACAAACCCAATCCCGGCTATTTCGACCTTGCGCGCAACTGGGCAGATGAGCGTGATATCGCCAACGTACGCTCGCGGCGTATCGCCTGGACGATTGCAGTCATTGCCGTGGCACTCGCTGCGCTGGAGGCGGTAGCACTGGCGCTTGCCATGCCGCTCAAGACGGTAGTGCCAATGGCCGTTCTGGTAGATCGTACAACAGGGCATGTTGAACGGGTCAATTTGGATCAGATGAACAGGCTGAGTAGCAATTCAGCGCTCCAGCAATCCATGCTCGCGCAATATGTGATTGCGCGGGAGAGCTATGACCCGATCAATATTGGCGCATCCTATCGCAAAGTCGTATTATGGTCGGGCTGGCAGGCTCGCGCCAGCTATATGATGACCATGAAGCAGGACCCGCCATCGGCCCGCTTGGGTAAGGTTGGTCGCTCCATTGGCCTGGAAGCGCAGATCAAGAGTATTTCGATGCTCAATCCCATGTCCGCGCTGGTGCGATTTGACGTTGCTAAAATCGGCTCGGATGGTCGGCGCGACGACATCCGCCCATATATCGCCACCATATTGTTCGGCTTTCGCGACAAGCCCATGTCGATGGAGGACCGACTGGATAATCCGCTGGGGTTTGAAGTGCGATCATATCGTGTATCGCCCGAAGCGATATCTCCGGCAGATCCCGTTACGACGGCGACGTCCGAGAGGCAGATGCCATGAGAATTCCGGTGTTTTTGCTTGCCATGCTGGTGGCCGCACCCGCGCTGGCGCAAGACGATCCACGTCTGCGCACAGTGTTGTTCCGGCCTGGAACAGTCTATACCCTGCGCGTGGTGCCCGGTTATGTCGCCACCGTGGTCCTTAGTCCCGATGAGCGGATAGAAAGTGTCGCGATCGGCAATAGCGGTGCATGGGATGTATCGCCGTCAAAAAGCGGCGATCATCTGTTTGTGCGCCCTCTGGGCAATAGTGGACCTACCAATACAGAAATCGTGACCGATAGCCGCCATTACAGCATTTTACTGCAAACCGCCTTTGACGGCGATCCTGAAGCGACGTTTACCCTGCGCTTCACCTATGGCGAGCAGGCCGCTCCAGAGCCGACCGGCCCGATGCAGCCGATCGCTGACGCAACCGCCGTCACGGTTCCTGTCTATTATCGGATCAAGGGCGATCGACTCGCGCGTCCCTTGGCCGTAACGGATGATGGCAAACAAACGCTCTTCACCTTTGACAAAACCATGCCCCTGCCCGCGATATATGCAGTCGATGAGCAGGGTCACGAAACGTTGGTGACAATCCGCCAAAGCAATGATGACTGGAGCATTGACCGCGTCTGGCCGAAATATGTCTTGCGCGTGGGTAAGGCAAAGGCTCATGTCCTGCGCAGCGAAGGGCAGGTCGGGCGATGAGCAACAGCGTCGACACGAAGCCAGACACCGAGATGGAGGCGGACTGTCGTCCCACGGTTGCAATGCCGTCGGCTGGAGCCCCGACATGGGCGCTGGCGGCGGCCGCCATAGCAATAGGCGCGGCGGTCATGCTGACCATCAATGGGCAAAGGGCCGATAGCGCATCATCCCACCCCCAATCGGACTTTACCAGTGGGAGACCGACACCCGTCCCGCCCATTCTCAATAATGGGTTGCGCGACCTGCTGCGACAGGGTGGATCATCCAATGCTGACGCAGCGGCAGCAGGGAACCCGCAAGGTCGATTTAACGGTTCCATGACAACTGGCAGCGCCGCCTTTGCACGTCCGTTGCGACCTGGGGCGGGGTATAATTCTTCTGCTATGCCTTCGCAAAAAGGGGATTATGTCAGCACGGAAGGTGCGAGTTTCCCAGGTGGCTTTGCTCAAGAGCCGATGCCGGGCGCACCGGGCACCGGCTCAACAGGGTCCTTCAACCGTTCAGGTTCCGCGCTGATTTATGATGCAAGCACCAGTGGCGCGGCGGGCATGGGAGACGATAAAATGGCCGGTGATGCTGCACCAGCACGCGCCAGCATTATTCGCAACCGTCCATCGGTGGTCGCACAGGGCGAAATTCTGTCCGCTACGCTGGAAACGCCTGTCAACTCCGACCGTCCTGGCCTGATCCGCGCTATAGTCTCGCGCGATGTGCGTAGTTTCGATGGTAGCCGCATATTGATCCCGCGCGGAAGTCGCCTGGTTGGCGAGTTCCGGGCTGAACAGCCGGGCGGGCGACGCCGCATTCTGGCAACTTGGGGTCGGCTGATTCGACCTGATGGCGTGGCCATCCGCCTTGACTCTCCCGCCGCCGATGCGACGGGTGGCATCGGTATTCCCGGAAAGGTCGATAGCCATTTTTTAGCTCGTTTTGCCAATGCAGCACTACAGTCGGCCTTGCAGATTGGCGTCAATCTCGCCAATCGCCGGGGTAATGGTAGCATCATTGTCAGCAACAGTGCACAACTTCCCGGCATTGGGAGCCAGAATCTGATCCCCAATGCCGATGCACCGCCCACCGTCAAAGTGGCAGCCGGTGCAGCCATAACGGTCTTTGTTGCGCGTGACCTGGATTTTTCGGGCGTGCCCCAGGTCCGATGATGGAAACATTTCCTCCCAACGACTATCTCGCCTCTTTTCTGGCACCGCTGTCGCCCTTTCTCGCCCTGCCGGACACAACCGACATATATATCAATAATGTACAGGATATATGGGTGGAGCGGGTCGGTGGAGTCATCGCACGTCATAGCCTGCCGCTGTTGAGCGAAGAGTGGCTCTGGCAGTTGGCGCAACAAATGGCACGCATCTCGCATCAGGGAATCAGTCGCGCGGAACCACTTTTGTCCGGCACATTGCCGTGCGGTACGCGCGTTCAGGTCGTTGCGCCGCCAGCCACACGTGCCGGCTTTGCGATCGCGTTTCGGCGTCAGGTAAAGGCGCATTATAGCCTGGAAGAACTGCGCGGGAGCGCCATGTTCAGCGACACGGCTCTGCGTCCACGCATGAATCCGGACCGGGAACTGACGCAGCTTTATGACGATGGCAATCCCGTCGCCTTTCTGTCGGCGGCAGTTAAACGTCGCAAAACGATATTGGTGTCCGGAGGCACATCGACGGGTAAAACAACCTTGGTCAACGCCTTGTTACGTGAAATACCCATGTCTGAACGTCTGGTCGCCATCGAAGACAGTGCGGAACTCAACCTTGTCCACGACAATGCTGTTGGCTTGATCGCGACGCGCGGTCGGTTAGGCGAAAGCGTCGTGAGCGCAGACGACCTGTTGCAGGCAGCCCTGCGCCTTCGCCCGGACCGCATCCTGCTGGGCGAGGTCAGGGGACCTGAAGCTCTCACTTTTCTGCGTGCGGTCAACACTGGCCATCCAGGTTCCATGACGACCATCCATGCCGACACGCCGGAACGAGCGCTCGATCAACTTGCACTGCTGGCACTGCAATCCGGCGTGCGCATTGAAGGCGGTGATTTGCGACAGCATATCGACCAACTGGTCGACATCGTCGTGCAACTTGACCGTCGTGACGGACACCGCCGCGTGACCGAGATTCGCTGGCGCGGGGCCATGTTACGCGATGCCCATAGCCAGGAGTTTGCGGACTGAAGTAAACCACTTCAGCTCGCACCTTGGAACGGCATTTTGCGCGGACCCAACTTGACCGCCCATATTTGGCAATGCTCAAGAGCCAGAGCAGGAGCGCGGCCTCACTAATACCAAGGCCCGCTAATCACCAATGATGTATTTTTGAACCGCGCTTGACCCGCCGAAAGCCTCGGACCGTGAATCAAGCTGTCAACCCGGCACCTTCCAAAATTCATCGATAAACGTTTGCTGCAAAAGAGAGCATGGACCTGCTGCCTGCCTTGATCGGCGTTTTCATCTGTACGATCCGAAGGTTACATATTCACACGAGATAGCAGCGAAATATCCCCGGCATATGGGAATTATGCTGACCATCTCGCCTCGATCGAGCGCTGTGTAATTGGACAGAAAAGCCCATCCTCAGCAGGCCTGAAAATGTCTGCAAACGTTTCTTGACAACTTTGCCTTTGCGGTTCAGATTGTTTCGCGAACGGAAGAGGCAAACCGGCTGCGCGGCCGACTTGTCCAGACAAGCGGCTCGCAGAATGGCCGCAGAGCATCCGTTTAGGAAAAGTCATTTTAGGGGAGGAAACCATGAACCATTCAACCAGGCACGCTCTTCTGCTCAGTTCCCTGCTGTGCAGCGCCATGTTCAGCCAAAGTGCCGTTGCCCAATCTACCGCGGACGATCAATCAGGAGCTGAGACACATGATAGCCGCCTGATGGACATCGTCGTGACGGCGCAGAAGCGGTCGGAAAACCTCCAGGATGTGCCTATCGCGGTTTCTGTGGCATCCGGCGAACAGCTTGACGCCCTGGGCGTACGCGATGTGCTGGACATCAAGATCGCAGTGCCCACACTTAACTCGACCAGCACCAACGGTTATCTGACCAGCAGCATCCGCGGCGTGGGCTCGATCGCTGCCGGTCCCGGCGTCGAAAGCCCGGTCGCCATCTATGTGGATGGCGTCTATATCGCCTCTCCTCAGGCCTCCACGACCCAACTCAACAACATCGCTTCGATTGAAGTTCTGAAGGGTCCGCAAGGCACATTGTTCGGTCGCAACGCAACTGGCGGCCTGATCCAGATCACCACGAAGGCACCAGGTAGCACGCCTGAAGGGAAGTTCGAGGTCGGCTATGCCAATTACGACACCCTCTCCGGCTCGGCCTATCTGTCCGGCCCCATCACGTCGAACCTATTTGCCGACATTTCCTTCACAGGACGCACACAGGGCGATGGCTGGGGTCAGAATGTCGCGCTTGGCGAACATGTCTATCGGCAGGACCGCATCATTTCGCTGCGGTCAAAATGGATATGGGAAGCTGGTGCCGACACAAGTTTTACGCTGATTGGCGACTATTCCAATACCAAAGGGTCAATGGGCGCGTTCACAAGCCTTCCGGGCCGGGTGTCCGGCTGGCCACCCTTCACCGTCGCGCCCGACACGGGATACAACGTGAACTATAATATCACGCCGACCCGAACCGCCTGGGACGGGGGTGTCAGCCTGCGCCTCGATCAAGGGCTGGGCAACCTGATGCTGTCGAGTATCACCGCTTATCGCAAGTCCCGGATCGATCATGCGCAAGATTTTGACTTCACGGTTAACCAGCTTTCAAGCTTCACTTATATCACGCCAGGTCGCCAGTTTTCGCAAGAGTTACAGCTTTCTTCGGATAAATCCGAAAAGCTGAAATGGACTGCTGGTCTTTTCTATTATTCCAGCGAATTCGCCTATGAAGATTTTATCCTGAATCTTAATTTCCTCAATCGGTCGGTCAATACGAACAGCAAGCAGACGGCACGCTCGTTCGCGGGCTATGCACAGGCAACCTATGAGCTTTTTGATGCTACAAACCTGACGTTCGGTGGGCGCTATACGACCGAGCGCCGTCAGGAGAAAGATGCAAGTCTGGCTACATCGACGGTCGTGCCGAACATTCTCGTAGCAACCGTTCCGTTGGCTGACCGCAGCAAGACCGCCAGCAAATTCACGTACCGCGTCAGTCTCGACCACCGCTTCTCGGATGATGTACTGGGCTATATATCCTATAATCGGGGCTTCAAGAGCGGCGGGTTCAATCTGGGCAACCCCGCTTTTGATACCTACGATCCCGAAACTCTGGATGCGCTAGAAGTCGGCTTGAAGGCAGACCTGCTCGACAACCGCCTGCGCGTCAATCTTGCCGGCTTCGATTACAAATATAAGAACATCCAGGTACAAAAACTGGGCAACGGTACGATAGGAATCGTCAACGGCGCTTCGGCCCATATCTACGGAATCGACGCGGACCTGACGGCTGTCCTAGCCGACGGCCTGACGCTGACGTCGGGTATCGGATGGCTTTCTCCCAAGTTCGAGTCCTTCCCCAATTGCGGCATGGGTGCCCCCAATGGCGGTGTACCTGTTACCAGCACCGGAACAGAATGTGCAGGCAACCAGGTTGCCCTTGCCTCGAAGTTCGTTGGCAATATTGGACTGAACTATACCACAGATGTTTCGAACGGAAAGCTGACTGCTTCAACCAATCTCTATTATAATAGCGGATTTTACTTCGAGCCTGATAATTTTATTAAACAGAACCGCTATGCCCAGCTCGGTGCTTCACTGCGTTGGGTAGGTGAAGGCGGACTATCGATTGGCGTGTTTGGCAAGAATCTCACCAACCAGCGTGTGCTGACCTTTGCTGCAACCCAGATTAACGGCAATCAGGTTGGCATGTTCGCCGAACCGAGAACATATGGCGCAACTATCGGCTACCAATTCTGATCGATGGCATGTCCTGGCATGTTGACCTCTCTCACCAGCTACAGTTTTTCAAAGCCTTAGAGTTGGTCAACCTACCAGAGAACCGCCGTTCAGGATGGTGAAACAAAAAGTTGCTGCAAATGAAGAGGCAGCGGCATGCCGCAACTGAGAAGGAAAGAAGGAGAGGCAGATGACCAGCCTTAAGAGCCAGTCGAATGACATTGCCGACAAACATACACCTTTGCTCCGAAATTTCTGGTATGTCGCCGCGAAGCGTGACGAGATCACGCGCGCGCCAATACGCCGCACGATCCTGAACGAGGACATTCTCTTCTACCGAACTGAAGAAGGCAAGCCGGTCGCGGTGCAAAATCGCTGCCCACATCGCTCCTTTCCGCTGCATAACGGCTATCTCAATGGTGACCGGATTGTCTGCAACTATCACGGAATGGAATTCAATCCCGATGGTTCATGCGGCCTTGTTCCCTCGTTGAACTCGGCACCGCGCTCGATCAGGCTCGATGCTTATCCGCTACAGGAGGAAGGACCGTTCGTCTGGATCTGGATGGGAGACCAAGCCAATCCCGACTATACGCGCTTTTTCCGGGAAGACTGGTGGGACAAGCCGCGATGGACGGTGCTGACGGGCTATATGTTCATGAAAGCCAATTACTTGGGTTTGCACGAAAACCTGATGGACCTCACGCACTTCGCTTTCCTCCACAGCAAGTGGAATCTGGCCAAGCGGGAGCATACGCTGGCACCATGCACGATCACCGATGAAGGTAACCATATCCGCCAGTTCGAAGTACATGAAGGGGTCGATTTCCCGCCCGCTCTGGCGGAATATGCAGGGATGAAAGGTCCATTCAATCGGGAGGCGCATCACCTGGCACGGACACCCGCCATGCAGGAAGGGCATCAGATAACGGTCGATGTGTCACAAGCTGGCAAAACCGACGAACAATATATCACCCACTATATGACGCCGGAAACAGCCACGACCACGCACTATTACTGGGCACTGGCGCTTGAACATGGCGGCGGCGACAGCGTGCTGCTGGGCCAGATGCAGACGCTTGCCGGTGCAGCGTTCGAAGAAGACAAGGTTGCGCTGGAAGAAATCGAGGCGATACAGAATCGCGATCACCGCCCAGGCTTCAGCGAACGGATCATCAAGACAGACGAGGGCGGTGTTCGCGTGCTGCGGATGTTCGCAAAGTTCGCTGCGGATGAAGCGCGGCAGACGATAGCCGCATAACAGCCATACGCTACCGCGGTGCCGGCACCTCTTCTGCGATGATCAGCCCACTTCGAATGACGATTGAACGCACATAGGGATCAACACATGGCGCAAGCATTCACGAAGATTACCGATCCGGGCTTCGCGGAGCCGCATTCCGGCCTTCGCGACCAGTTGCTGAATGCCGTCGCGGACATTGCGCCGTGCCTGGAAGCCAATCGACTCCCCATGGAGGCGCAACGCGGACCGACCGCAGAGGTAGTTTCGGCCATGCGTCAAGCGGGGCTGCTGGACCTGCGCGTTCCCGCCGCGCTCGACGGCTACGAAGCCGATCTCACCCTCTATGGCGACGTGACCGAACAGGTTGCCTATCACAATTTCGCCGCAGGCTGGTGCCTGATGCTCTATGCCGACAATGCGGGCGTCGCCGGAGCCAATCTGTTGCCTGAAGGCTTGCGGATATTGATGCCCGATGGTCGCATGCCCCCGATCTGCGGCGGCGGCGGTGGACGCATCGGGGAACTGGTAGCGGTCGAAGGCGGCTATCGTGCGACCGGCCACTGGACCTATGGCAGTGGCATCCCCCAGGCTGAGTGGACCCTGGTGATGGCGGCCGAACAGCCGGAGGATGGCGCACCCCCTGTTCCCCGCATGATCTTCCTGCCCACGCGCGCGCTGGAGATCGAAGACAACTGGCATGTCTTGGGCCTGAAAGGATCGGGCAGTTCGGACTTCCGGGCGAAGGATGTGTTCGTCCCTGAAGAACTCTGCTTTCCCGTCGGACAGGCGCCCCGTCGCGGTGGCCCCCTCTACAAACTTGGCTTTCTTGGCTTCCTGTCCTTATGCATCCCGCCGCTGATGATCGGGCTGGGCCAACGGGTGCTTGACGACATGGCGAAGCTAGCAGCCAGCAAAGTGCGCGGCCACGCCAAAAAGACACCGCTCGCCTATCGCGGTGTCTTCCAGTCTTTTCTCGGTGAAGCCGATATCCGCCTTAAAGCCGTGCGCGCCCTGTCGCGCGCGACAGGGGACAGGCTGGTGCGCGATATCGCTGCCACGGGCAAATCGTCACCGGAAAATGAAGTCGAAGCCAGGGCGGTGGGTGCCTATTGCGCGAGGCAGGTGGTGAGCATCGTCACGGACGTCGTCGGCTATGCCGGCGGTGAAGGCATCCAGGCCGGGCACCGCTTCGAGATGGCGCTGCGCGACGCGAATGCCGCCGTGACCCATATCATCCTGAACAATTCCGCTTACGAAAATCACGCGGAGTTCATGATGCAATTACCGGACGCCTCGGTCAGTTTCTAAACATCGGTCAACTTTACCGTCAATGCAGGAGACAATGCATGACTGTCGAACATTCCCGCAGCAGCGGCCTCGCCCGGCTCCATCATGCCGCCCGCGTCGTGAAGGACCAGGAAGCCAACCGGAAATTTGTGGAGGACGGCCTCGGCATTCCGCTCGTCGCCACCTGGTGCGAGAACGTGCCCCATCCCGAACAACCCGGAGAAACGCTCGAACTTTGCCATACCTTTTACGAGTTGGATGACGGTTCGGCGCTGGCCTTTTTCCAGTTCGGCAGTGAGGCCGACTATGAACGCTACGCCCCCCGCTTAGGGACGCTTACGGGAATGTTCGATCATATCGCCCTCAAGGTCGACAAGGCGGGCTTTGAGGAAATGACCCGGCGGGCGGAGAGTGCAGGCCTCCACCATTTTGACCATGATCATGGCTATTGTCGGTCGCTCTATATCCCGTGCGAGCAGGGTTACATGATGGAGTTCGCGTGGGACGCGGCGAACGTCGAAGATATTCATGCCTGGCAGACGAAGAGCGCGCACGCCGACCTCAAGCGCTGGCTCGCCGGCGATCGCACCACGAACAACAACGTTCGCCATAGCTGATACAGGCTGGCGTCACATCGGCCCACGAGACTCAACGAGGCGATTATGAACCCGTCTGTTTTTGCAACCCGCAAGGCTCCCTCCGTTTCAAATCCGCGCGCGCGCTATAAACCTTTGAATCCGGGCAGCAGCTTGCTTCCGAGGGGTAGCGTTCATGCAAAGGGCGCTCCGGGTCTGCGTTGCGACATCATTCACGAACGTGACGTGGAACTGACGATGCGCGACGGGACCCGGCTTTATGCCGATGTCTTCCGCCCCGCCAATGCCTCCGAGCCTGTGCCTGCGCTCGTCAACTGGGCACCTTATGGCAAGGGGGGGACGGGTGAGTATTTTATCGAGGACAGTAAAACCTATCCAAACCGCCTGGGCATCCCCCGCAGCGCCACGTCCGGCCTGCAGTCCTGGGAAGCAAATGATCCATCGCTCTGGTGCGACAATGGCTATGCCATCGTCCAGGTCGATGCGCGGGGTGCCTTTAATTCCGAAGGCATCATCATGTTCAACGGATCGCAGGAAGGCCGGGACGGGCACGATGCGATCGAGGCCATTGCCGCCTTGCCCTGGTGTACGGGCAAGGTCGGGCTGGCGGGCAATAGCTGGCTTGCCTTTGCTCAATGGCAGATAGCGGCGCAGAAACCGGCTCATCTTGCCGCCATCGCGCCCTGGGAAGGGCTGAGCGACATTTATCGCGACTTCCTCGTGCGCGGCGGGATTCCCGAAGGCGTGCCCTTCGCAGAGCTTCTCATGGCCAACAACTTTGGCAAGGGCGAAGCGGAAGATGTCGTTGCCATGCTGGATCGTCATCCGCTGTTCGATGAATATTGGCAGGACAAGGCCCCGCCGATCGAGGAGATCGAATGTCCCGCCTATGTCGTGGCGGCCTATGCCAATTTGCTGCACACCAACGGCACATTCCGCGCGTGGTCGCGGCTGCGCTGCCCACGATGGCTGCGCATTCACAACACCCTGGAATGGATCGATTTCTACAACGAGAAATATGGTGCGGACCTGATGCGGTTTTTCGACCGCTATCTCAAAGGCATCGACAATGGCTGGGAGGAAACATCACCCGTTCGCATGGTGGTGTTCGACCCCGGCCACCGCGATATCGTCGATCGGCCGGAAGCAGAGTTTCCGCCCGCCCGCGCAGTCGAACGAGCCCTGCACCTCAATCTAGCGGACGGGAAGCTGACGGAATCGCCGTCGCCTGCTGAAACGCGCGCCGCCTACCGCCTTTCGGCGGCCGAACCACAGATCGACCTGCTCCATCGCTTCGATCGAAACACCGAAATCGTCGGCTATCCCATGCTTCGCCTTTGGGTGTCTGTCGAGGGGCACGATGATGCAGATGTCTATGTCCAGATGCAGAAGCTGAGCGCGAAGGGCAAGATGCTGCGCCACCAAATGATCGACCTCGGCCTCCCTGGTGCGCGCACATGGATGCCCTGGCTGCTCGATCATGGCGTGAGCAAGCTGCGGCAATTGTTCTACAATGGTCCCGAAGGCAAAATTCGCGCCTCACGCCGGGGGCTGCTGTCCGACCACCCCCTGCATCACGACCTGAATTTCGAGCGGAAGATCGTTCCCGGTAAGCCGGTGGCGCTAGACATTCCGCTCGGCCCGGTCGCGATGCGCTGGCATGCAGGCGAACAATTGCGCCTGCGTATTTCGGGGATTCCGCTGGTGCCGATGCGCACCCCAGAAATGCTGCACTATCCGCCCGACCCTCTCCAACGGGGCGATCGCCATACGTTCATCTCCGGCGGGCGCTATCCGGCAGCCCTCTCTTTTCGTAGCATCGAATTTTGATCGTGACGGAAGGAGCGACCATAGGCACGAGGGGCACCTCCAGCGCGCCCAGCCCCAAAGAATTGCTCCAATCGCTCCTCGATGAACGGGCCTGTGCGAGCGTGGTCCAGCGCTACGGTACCCTGGCCGATGGTGACGACGTCGACAGCTTTGTCGATCTGTTCACCCCTGATGCCGTTTGGCAAAGGGCGGACGGCAATGTCTATTGTGGTCATGAGCAAATTCGCACGGTATTTGCTGGGCGCTCGGCGGGCGGCTTCTCATGTCACCTGATTTGCAATGTCATGGTCAGCCTGTCCGGTAACAAAGCGACCGCGCAATCCGCTGCCGTCGTGCTGAAATCCTCAGTTGCAGGTAAGCCCTGCACGATAACACCTGCAGTTGCCATGGCCAGCTATGTTGATAGCTTGATACGCTGCTACGATGGCCGTTGGCGGATTGCGAAGCGATATTCGAGCCTACTGCTTCAACTCCCTGCCGATTAGGACAAAGAATGGATGGCAATGCCTACGACGGCGGCACTCCGGTACTTCCACGCTGGATGAGATTACATTGGAGAGTGTAACGGATCGGGTTCTCGTCATGACTGCGCCCCTGTTCGAACGCGGTCATCCGTTCGAGCAGGATGTCGACACCCGCATTTGCAAGATCGACGGTGCGCGTATCGATTGTTGTAATGCCCTTCCCATAAAGCTTGAACCAACTCGCATCACCATAGCCCAGCAACGATAGGTCATCGGGCAATCGCAGCCCTAAACTGGCAATGGCATCGACCGCACCTTCGGTCTGAAGAGAGTTGGCTACGACCAGTCCAGTCGGCCGGACAGCCGCATTCATCAGGCGGATCGTTGCCATGCGGGCGAAATCGACCGTCAGCGGACCTTGTTGGATGAGGCGTGGCAACGGCTCCACACCATAGGACGCCATTGCCGCATTAAAACCGGCGAGACGCCGCTGCCCGGTCCCCAGTGCGCTTTCGCCGCCGATATAGGCGATCGTGCGATGTCCCAACTGGAGGAGATGGGTGGTCGCAAGAAGCAGGGACTGTTCATCATCGAGCGTCACTGTGGGGAACTGTAGGTTGACGGAGCGGTCCGCCAGATCGACCGTGGGGATCGACCGAAGAAGTTCGACCGTCCGGTCCAGGCTTCGCCCACAAGTCGCAATCGCGATACCCGCCACACGCGCCTCGCGCAGCGCCATCACTTGCCGCAACTCGGTTTCCGGATCGTCACCAGAAACGCCCAACATGAGGTTGAGCCCTTCCTGTGCGAACCGTGTGGCAAAAATCTGCGCCGCCGTTGCGAACAGTTGATTGGGAAAATCGGGGATGACGAGCCCGATCGAGGAGCCATAAGGCTTGTGCAGCATCCGGGCACCTGCATTCGGGACGTAGCCAAGCTCCGCCGCAGCAGCCTCCACCCGCGCGCGCAGTTCTGCGCTGACATATGGCTTACCGTGTAACGCCCTTGATACGGTGGAAAACGCAATGCCAAGATGCTTTGCGACGTCCTTGATGGTGACAGGCTTGTTGTTCGTCATGGCCTCTATATTCTCTAAATCGAAACGCCATCCGCCTGTTGCGGCCAAAGGACGAACCTGCACCAACCCATCCATGGCCAATTGGTCAAGGTCAGCCGGGCATCTAATGCAAAGCAGCGTACAGCGCGCTGCCGACACCAGCAATAGCGTGCTGCTTTCTGGAACAATAGGAACCAGGGCAATAATGAGGTGATAGGATTCCTATCATCCGCCGGTTGGATCTTGCCTAGCGAACTCATTTTTGGTTGCGACAATCTGATTGGCCAGCGGAGTCGCGATGCCGCGTCGGCTGGCCAGGCAATCCTGGGGCAGATCAAGTGTAAACTGCGCACCATCGGCGATTAGAATGTCGAGAAATTCGGCCAAATGATCGATCGCGCCCGTCGCAAGGTCATGCAGTACGACAACGCTCCATTCCTGCGCCCGACAACGTTCCACAGTGCGCTGCAACCAGTCATTGGGATCGATCCACTCTTCCGCCAGACAATTCCACAGGACACAGGTGTAGCGTTTTGCGCACAGAAAATCCCACGTGCGCGGCCTGAACATATGGGAGCCGATCCTCCCCTTTCGCCCCACGGGTCTGAACAAGCGCTCATCCCCCACCAACTCGCCCAGCAATCGGTCTGTACCGGCGATTTCGTCGATAGCGACATCATCTTCCATGTGTCCGAGCGGCGCGTCATGTGTATAGCTATGGTTGCCGATACGATGACCGGCATCCTTGCAGGCAATGGCAATCTCTCGCAATAGCGGGTTCGCAATGTTCTTTCCGAGCACGAAGAATATTGCCTGAATCCGTCTGGCAGCAAGAATGGATAGAACATCATATGTTACGGTGGGATGAGGTCCATTGTCGAATGTCAGTGTAATCTTCATATTTGTCCTGACAGTTTTTCAAATTGCCAAACCATAATTATTAGTAGAGGCGCAGGATTGACCGGACCCGAATGCTCACTGGTTTGTATCTGGACACCCGCAAAAACTCTGGCGGATTTAGGTTATTCGTGATTCATTGATTGGGTAGCCATTGGAGGTGACGAGC